>DAOVNC010000092.1 GCA_030630445.1 Kiritimatiellales bacterium
CGGTGCCGGCCAAAACCATCGAGGCCTTGAAAGCGACGAAGATCCCGTCGCTCGCATTTCGCGACGCACCGATTCAAGATATTGTGACGTTCCTGAATGCGACCAACAAAAAGCTCGCCCTGAATCCCGACATCCGGATTGTTCTGGGCGACAAGGCCGCAAAAACAAAATACGACACAACATTTATCCTGTACGACAAATCCCTGTACGACATCGTCGGAATCCTGTGCGACCAGACGGATCTGCAGTGGGCTGTCCGCGACGGGACGGTCGTGCTCGAAAAGGAATAGCCGCTCATCCTCGCAAAAGGAAATGGACGGCGAACATCACTGCACCATCCGCCACCGCGTGGGTCAGGATGGGCAGAGCGTATCCGTTGAAGCGCTCCGCCGCCCATCGCCAGAAAACCGAGCTGCCGGCCAGTACGCCAAACACGAGAAGAAGCCACGGCGCCTTGATGAGTTGAAACAGCACCAATACGTGGTAGCCCGCAAACAACCCGTCCTGCCAGCAGAGGGCTTTCCCCCGTTTAGGCAAAATGGCCTGCCAGTGGATTTCCTCCAGCACTGGATGCACGATGGAAAAATAGGGAATCATCCACAGCCAAGCCGAACCCGTCAGACCGTAGCGGCCTAGCCATTCCGGCAGAATGGTTTCCGATACGGCAAGCCACGGCCACATGAAATAGACAACCGGCGTAGCCATCGCGCAAATGATGAGACCCGGCATCAGCAACGGAGATTTCATCCCCGCCCACATCCGCCGCCAGAGGTTTCCGGGTTTCCGGTAGAACATGAAAGCAATGATCCCGGCATGGTAGAGCAGGATCGCCAGCCATGCGCTATGGAACAGATACATTCCCAGCAGCACGGCAGCATACGGAACAAGTGCGGCAACTAGATTCATGGAGAAAGCTATAATCCATTTTCTGGATTGCGCCAACTCCGCAAGTTGGACAAAGTGCCGTCCATGCGTGAAGACTGGATGCAACCGATACTCGACGAGGCAAAGTTCCACGGATTGGAACGAACCGCCCGCGCCTATCCCGAGGGCGGCGGAAAAATCAAGATCGACGGCAAGGAGGTGCTCAATTTTTCGAGCAACGACTACCTCGACCTCGCCCACCATCGCCATGTGATGGATTGCTCGCGGGAAGCCCTCGACCGATACGGTATCGGCTCAACCGCTTCGCGGCTCGTGACCGGAACCCTGCCAATCCACGAAGAACTCGAAGCACGGCTGGCCAAGGAAAAGGGATATCCCGCCGCACTCGTCTTCGGTTCGGGCTACATGGCCAATGCCGGAACCATTCCCGTGCTCGTCGGGCGCGACGACACGGTCTTTGCCGACAAGCTCGTCCACGCCAGCATGATCGACGCCTGCAAACTCTCCGGCGCAAAACTCGTGCGCTTCGCCCACAACGATGTCCAGGCCCTGGGAAAGCGGCTCGAACAATTTCCCGCGGCGGGCAGCCGACAACTGATTATCACGGAATCGGTCTTCAGCATGGACGGTGACATCGCGCCGCTAAAAGAGATCGCCGCGCTGGCCGAAAAGCACGGCGCAATGCTGATGGTCGACGAGGCGCACGCCTCCGGCACCTTCGGCCCGAACGGCGCAGGGTTGATCCGCGAGCACGGGCTGGAAGATTCCGTGACGGTTTCGATGGGCACGATGAGCAAGGCTTTTGCAGGCTACGGCGGCTTCGTCGCCTGCTCGTCAACCCTGCGCAAGTTGCTGGTCAACTCCGCGCGCGCCTTCATCTACACCACCGCGCCGCCGCCCGCCGTCATCGGTGCCGCGCTCGGCATCATGGACGTGCTCGAAGCCAGCCCGAGGCTCGGCGCGATCCTGCAAGCCAACGCCGACTATTTCCGTTCGCTCCTCCATGCGGCCGAACTCGACACGATGCAGAGTGCAAGCCAGATCATCCCCATTGCCATCGGCGACAATGAAAAGGCGGTTGCGGTTTCGAAAAAGTTGCGTGACCAAGGGATCATCGCCGCCGCTATCCGCCCGCCAACGGTGCCCGCCGGCTCCGCGCGCCTGCGCCTCTCCGTCACTCTCGCCCACCACGTCGACGATCTCGAACGCGCCGCCAAGCTTATTATCCGTGCCGTGCGGAACTAGGGCGCTAGATGAACGTCCAGTTTGTAGAAGCCCTGCGACTCGGCAGAGTGAAGCGAATCGGTGAATGCCCCTCCGGATATGTTGCTCTGCAGCACTGAAAAGCCGTCCAGCAGGTTGCTCGACCAATAGACGCTGTAGAGCCGTCCACTGACCGCATTCCACTCGAACCAACTCTCTGAACCCACGCTTAGATTCGTCGGGCCAAACGTGTCGACAATATTGGGGTTCAACCCGGCAATGTATTCTTCCATGTTGGTATAGGGATCGTTGTCCGGATTGCCTCCAGGCAACGCATTCGTCACGTTGCCGAAGTGTTCGATTTCCCATGTATTGGGGAGTCCGTCCCCATCTATATCCGTCGAAACTTCGGTCACCGATATGAAATCCAAGGCGATGTCGCTATGCCAACCTGATCCGGTCACCCCTCGGAAGCGCACGTCAACATCGGTTGAACCTGCATAGGCCACCAAACTGAGATTCGTTGTATTCCAGGCATCCCCTTGGTCTCCGGATATCATCCAAATAGAATCCCAGTTGCTTCCCGCATTGGTTGAGACCTCAAGATATAACGACCCCATGTCCGCACCGTACATATGGTAGGCATACGAAATTTCTGGATTCGCCAATGCAGAAAAATCAAAGCTGGCCTGCAAAATCGCCGTTTTATTGGGGAAGCCAGTTCCGTCATAGGAGGATTCCACATAGACATACCAACTTCCGTCATAGGCCGAAGAGGGTCCAGTGGATGACGATGGCGTTCCTCCCGTATCGCGCTCCCAATCGATGTCCGACCCATAATATCTCCAAGGGCTGTAGGCCAATTCAAAGCTATTGCTGGAGGGGAACTGCGACACGGGCGTATCCGCGATCCGATAATCGGCAACCACGTGGCGTACGTTGCGAATGGTTCGTGCATTGTCGCCGTCTGCCGCGTCGCCGGTGGCGTTGACACTGTTGCCCGTGTAATTGATATCCGGGTTCGAGAAATACGGAACGCGTTCGTATTCGTATGAGCCCACACCATCGAAATTCTGGTAGGTCATTACCGAACAGTAGCCATCGTAGGGGGAGGCGGAGTCGTCCCACTGCCAACCCGCCGAATAAGGAAGCAGATCACCAGGCTCCCACGGATCGTTGGCCTGCGTCTTGGAATGGCTACACCCCATGTTGTGCCCCCATTCGTGTACCACCGTGTAGGTCCAATCGCTCTGCTGAACCCGTGCAAGGCAATAGGCATAATCCGGACGGCCATTGGTCGAACTCAGCCGCCAGCCAACTCCGCCCGTGCCCGGTTCGTCTTCCAGAAGACAGACCATGTCCGCCGCATAGGTATTACGCCACCCCTGCACTTCATCCATCGCGCTGTCGGTGCTTCCGGTAAAAGTCAGGATTTCCAGGTCGCGAATGTAATCACCACTCTCGGTGTAGGTGGTCTCGGCCGAATGAACCAGATTCAAGGAAACCTTCGTATCTGAATTCCCATGCGCTTCGTTGGCCTTCTGCATCACCAATGCGATGTTGTTGTTGATACCGTTCAAACCGCCTTCGTATGCGAGAGCCGCCGGCGTGTACACAATCATCACATCGACCACCACTTCATCGGCCGCTGCATCTGCGGCCACCGGGGGCAGGCCTTCCTCTTCCGCCGGTTCAACGCCATCGGCCGCCACCGGGTCGGAATGTGCGGCGTCCGGCTCTGGGTGGCGGGCATCGCCCCCTTCCTGCTCGTCCGAGGCAGCGCGGTCCACTTCGATAGCATAATGCATCCGGTGTTCGGGATCGTAGCGGACATAAAAGTCGTTCCCGCCCAGCACATCCGCATGTGCACGCAATTCCCCTCCCGAATAGGAAAGAAAGAGCGTTCCCCTGAAGCCACCCTCCAATTGCGCCGTCATCCCCACCGCGCCATTCGGGTATACCGTCACATCGCTAATCACCGCCGACAGCACCGCATCCTCAAACAGCGCCAAATCAAGTCGGTCGCCCTCTTTCAACGAAGGTGCCGATGTAAGCAACACCGTATCCGGAACCACGGTGCGGACGCGATGGGCGGCCGGAGTCAAGCCGGCCCACTCCTGCCCTTCTTCTCCGCCAGAAACAAAGAGGGAAGCCCTGTTCGCTGGACGTAGCCCGGCAGGATGGTCGTGCCCTACCACCTGCCCTTGACCTGCAAGCGGATCTTCCGGCGCGGGGAAATCCGGAGCTTCAGACCTTGGGGAACGGAAGAAAAACACGCCAAAGGAGAGCAGAGCCAAACCGAGCACAAGTTGAACCTTTTTTCTTTTCATTATTGCCAAACCTCATTCAAATGCCTGTATTTGGGAGCATCATTGATGTCACTTGAGACGAGTTTTCTTTACTATCGTAACCTAAACCCAGTAAATACTCTGTCCATTGTGAAAAACAAGCCTTATCCAAAAAAAGGACCTACATGACACCAACGCTCCTATTGATCTCCGGCTGGGCACATGGACCGCAGGCGATGCAACCGATGGCCGACGCGCTCGCCGCCAACTACGCGGTACAAATCCTGACCGGTGCGCAGGTGCTAAACGACTACGCCATTCCTTCAGTCGACTACATTATTACCGGCTCCATGGGCGGGCTGCTGGCGATGGAGCTCCTGCCGGAAAGTTGTAAAAAACTAGTGCTCGTCTCTTCCTCCGCCAAGTTTTGCGCGGACGAGGATTATCCCTGCGGCACGCACGAAAAAATCCTGAAGCGCATGATCAACCAGCTCAAGCGCAACCCCGTGCCCGTACTCGCGGAATTCTACAAAAACGTCCACCATCCGTACCGTGCATTGAGAACCGCCCCGTGCTGCTCGCCGAACGAGTTGGTGGCTGGGCTCGAATATCTGCTGACCTCGGATGTCCGCCAGAAAGTTCCAGACATTGGAATTCCCGTCCTGTTGCTGCATGGCACGGACGACCGGATCATTCCGCCCTCCGCAGCCGAGTGGCTACACGGGCATCTACCCGACAGCCAATTAAGGATTTTCGAAAACGGCGGCCACGCCCTGCCCTCCCACCATTTCACCGAGGTGATGGACGAAATCTCGCGTTTCCTGTAGTTGCATTGCCTTCTTAAATGCCGTAAATCTTTCGCCGATTCAGGGGACTTCCAATGATTGGACCACGTTTTTCAGCCGCCGCCGAGACCTACGACCGACACGCCCGCCCGCAACTGGCACTGGCGCAGTCGGTCGTTGCCGTCCTGCCCGAAATGTATCCCGAGCAAATCCTTGAACTCGGATCCGGCACTGGCCAGCTGACACGCCTGCTGGTGGAACGCTTCCCGGAGGTTCCAATCGATGCGATAGACGTGGCCGAAAAGATGGTCGCGCATAGCCGCGCCAAGTTTAAACGGTTCCCGCAGATCAGCTGGATCGTCGGCGATGCCCAAACCTATTGGGGCGGCGACCGCTATCCGTTGATCGTCTCCAGCTCGGCGCTGCACTGGGTCTCCGACCTGCGGAAAACCTGCGAGAACATTTTCCAAAGCCTGGAGCCCGGCGGCACCTTCGCCCTCGGCATGATGCTGCAAGGCACTCTGAAGGAGCTGCATGACCTTCGGGAGGAAATCGCCCCTGAAAAAACACCCTTGACCACCTTGCCGACCTACGAGGAAACCTCGGCGGCACTGGAAGCAGCAGGCTTCCGCATCGAACGGAAGAAACACAGCGAAGAGCAAATCCTCTACCCCGACGCCAAGGCCTTCCTCAAGGCAATCCACGAACAGGGCGTTACGGGCGGCAAGGTAAGCGCAGGCAATGCGCCACTCACCCGCACCGAACTGGGCCGGCTGGTTGCCGACTACCAAGAAAACCACGCATCCGATGACGGCGTCCACGCCACCTACGAAACCGCTACGTTCTTGCTGACCAAGGCTTAACATCCTGCTTTAAAGTTGCGAGATACTCCTGTCTGCAGACTATTCTTTCCGTAAAAATATGGTGTTGTTTCCTTCGAACTGGTATCACCTTAAATCGTTATGGAACAGAAAATCAACAGACCGTTGGGAATCGACCTTTTCGCTGGCGCAGGAGGATTATCCCTTGGATTTGAGCAAGCTGGATTCGATATTGCAGCGGCAGTTGAAATTGACCCGGTTCACTGCGCGGCACACGAATTCAACTTCCCTTATTCAAAAACCATATGCGCCAGTGTTGTAGATTTGAAAGGTTCCGAAATCCGCCAGTTGGCAGGTATTGCAGAAAAGGAAATCGACGTTGTTTTCGGGGGCGCACCCTGCCAAGGGTTTTCCATGATTGGAAAGCGTGCCCTTGATGATTCCCGCAACCAGTTGGTTTTCCATTACGTACGCTTGGTGCGTGAACTAAAGCCCAAATATTGCGTATTCGAGAACGTGAAAGGCCTCACCGTTGGAAAACACGCCAAATTTCTAGAGGAACTCATCGAAGCACTCAAAGACTCCGGTTATGAGGTTTTATTGCCATATAAGGTTTTGAACGCTTCCGAATATGGCGTACCCCAACAGCGCCACCGACTTTTTCTCATTGGCGCCCGCAAAGGGGAACCTTTGCCGAAATATCCTGAAGCGACTGCAGAACGCGTGCATGTTTGGGATGCAATCGGCGACTTGCCAAATGCCGATGATTATCCTGAACTTGAAAAACATGATTCGGCGTATGCTGCGTGGAATACCGAACATTCCTATGCACGAAAATTGAGAGGGCTGGATCCCGATCCATCAAACTTCGGCTATAAGAGAATGTTCGACAACAGCATCCTGACTTCCAGCACACGAACCAAGCATACCCCTGTATCCCAAGAACGGTTCCTTTCCACGAAACAGGGCGACACGGAACCAATCAGCCGCTTCCGGAAACTCGACCCGGAAGGCTTTTGCAATACGCTTCGCGCAGGGACGGACAGCGCACGGGGGGCATTCACCTCCCCACGCCCTATACATCCCTTTCTTCCCCGTGTCATCACCGTCAGGGAGGCCGCCCGCCTACACTCCTATCCCGACTGGTTTCGGTTCCACATCACAAAATGGCATGGCTTCCGTCAAATCGGAAACAGCGTTCCGCCGCTTTTGGCTCGCGCTGTCGCCACCCAAATCATGCAGGCCATGAATGTTTCTCCCGGCAAGCCTAGACGGATGTTAAAGCCCCAAGATCCAGCCTTACTTTCTTTCGACATGAAAACTGCGGCAAACTTTTATAATGTGCCGCACAACACCATTGCCCAAAGAACACGCAAGAACGCACCTTCCAGAAACCAAGCACAACTACAACTAGGATAGATCCATGAGCAATCCGAATCGCTATCAGGCTATCATCGCGAAAATCTTCTCCAACCCAAGGGAGGCAATTCGTGGTTCCCGTGCAAGCCAAGGGAGGTTCCGACAAACACGGAATTGTTCAAAGCCAGCAAGATATCGCATGCTGCAAACAAAAGTTTCCCGAACTGATTTGCCGAGCCGTGTCTGCCCAATTCATGGATAAGGATATAATTGCCTTGTTTGAACTAGCTGTAATGGAAGGTGCGGTCAAGGTTGTGGATGAAAAGCACTACCAATTGGTTCCGGCGGCATCGATTTCCCCAGAAGAACTCCGGCTCTATACCACTTTCCCTGAATAAATTTCCCGTCCATGACCTCCCTCGAACTCACTCCGCACGGCATTGTTGTCTGCCGCGACCCGAAGCTAAAGGAATTCGCGGAATCCGACGCGGCGGGGCTGGTGGCTCTCGGCGGGCAAAAACTCCAGATCGAGACCGACCTGTCCGTCTCTTACTGGAAAAACTTTGCAAGCGGGTTTTTGCGGGAGCTCTGCCATATCCCCGAAGGCGAAGCCGTGGAGGTTCCGCCCCCGTCATCCGCCGAGTTGGCGGAGTTGGTACTGAATGCCCCGCCGATGCGCGGCGCGGAATATCTTTCATCCGACATGCTTTCCTCCCTTTGGAAGCGGATGGTGGATTGGACGCAGGAACAACTGACCGACCGCGGGCTGGCGGGATTTCTCGAAAACCACGCGCCGCTCTGGTCGCGCGTCGGGCGCGTTACGCTGCACCTCGCCGAAAACAAGGGCGACCCCGAATTCCCGTTCGCCTTCATGGCCACCTATGCCTCCGGCCTCTCCGCCGCCGGCCGCGTAAAGCAACTCCCGCTCGGCAAGGCGCTCAAGGAATATGCCGGAGCCAACAACAAACCGGCTCTGCTCAAGCTGCTCTCCCCGCTCAACGCCGCCGCCAAAACCAATGAACTCATCGCCGACTTGGTGGAGACCGGCGACATTTTCCATCCCCTCGTCTGGCTACCCGGCGAGGCCTACGAATTTCTCCAAGGCATCCCCGCCTACGAGGATGCCGGGTTGCTCGCCCGCCTGCCCAACTGGTGGAAAAAGAAGGGAAGCCGCCCGCAAGTCGCCGCCACGATCGGCGAGAAAAAGAAAAGCAACCTGGGCATCAACGCCCTGCTCGACTTCCATCTCGATGTAATGATCGACGGCCACCGCCTGACGCGCGAAGAGATTTCCGCACTGCTCGCGGGCGAGGACGGCCTCGTCATGCTGCGCGGCCAATGGGTGGAGGTGGATCGCGAAAAACTCCAGCAGGCCCTTTCCCACTGGGAAGCCATCGAGCAGCACGGCGGTATTTCGTTCGCCGAAGGCATGCGCCTACTCGCCGGTGCACCCGCCAACCTGAAGAGCGAAGAGGAGCTGGAGGAACACCGCGAATGGGCTTTCACCCAGCCCGGAAAATGGATGGCGGAAATGCTGGATCAACTCCGCGACCCCACACAGCTTGCACCTCCCAGCACGCTCAACGCCAAACTACGCCCCTATCAGGAAGCCGGACTCAATTGGCTTTGGCTCTGCGCCAACACCGGACTCGGTGCCTGCTTGGCCGATGACATGGGACTGGGTAAAACCATCCAGATTCTGGCCGCCCTTCTACGCAAGAAAGCCGAAGCCCCGAACAGCAAACCCGCGATCCTCGTGGTGCCTGCCTCGCTGGTCGGCAACTGGAAGCGCGAGGCCGCGAACTTCGCGCCATCGCTCCATTTGTTCATTGCCCACCGCTCCGAAACCGAACACCTGCAAAACCCCGACCTTGCAGTCGATCTGGTCATCACCACCTACGGCATGCTCACCCGCCTGGAATGGCCCGCCGAAACCGAATGGAGCTGGGCGATCCTCGACGAAGCACAGGCGATCAAAAACCACTCCACCCGCCAGAGCAAGGCCGTCCGTGCGCTCAAGGCCGAAGCCCGCTTTGCCCTGACCGGCACGCCGATCGAAAACCGCCTCGGCGATCTGTGGTCGCTCTTCGACTTCCTCAACCCCGGACTGCTCGGTAGCGCAGCGCAATTCAGCGCCTTCACCAAAGCCATCCAGTCCGGCAACCACGAACATTATGCACCGCTCCGACGGCTGGTTTCCCCCTACATCCTCCGGCGGATGAAAACCGATAAATCCATCATTTCCGATCTTCCCGACAAAACCGAAATGAAGGTGTTCTGCGGACTAAACAAACCACAGACCAAACTCTACCAGCAATCCGTCCAATCCATGCTCGAAGAGCTGAAGGAATCCGACGGCATTCAGCGCAAGGGCCTCGTCCTCACCTACCTCATGCGCTTCAAGCAGATTTGCAACCACCCCGACCAAGCTACGGGTCACGGGGAA
>DAOVNC010000072.1 GCA_030630445.1 Kiritimatiellales bacterium
AGAACCTCGCCCTGCTCTACACCGGAACACGTGTGGAAGAGAATGTCGCCCCCGAACTGATCAACCAGATGTATACCCCACCCTACGAGTTTCCCTCGGCGGATCTGCAGGTTGGGAAAAAACTCCTGCCCAACGAATACATCATCCTGCGAGGCGAACGCAAATCCGCCTTGGCCGTCTACGACGACGAACTCAACCTCATCAAGCATGTCGACAAGGTGCCCGCTTTTGGCATCACGCCGCGCAACGCCGAGCAAACCTACGCGCTCGACGCCTTGCTCAACGACAGAGTCCGGCTCGTCAGCCTGACCGGCAAGGCCGGCACCGGAAAGACCCTGCTCGCACTGGCCGGCGCGCTCAAGCGCAAGAAAAGCTATCGGCAAATCCTCATGGCCCGTCCCATCGTCGCGCTCAGCAACAAGGACATCGGCTTCCTGCCGGGCGATATCCAGTCCAAGCTCGACCCCTATATGAAGCCGCTGTTCGACAACCTTGGCGTGATCGAACATGCCGAGGGCAACACCAAGCATAGCCAGATCTCCAAGCTGCTCGAAGACCGGAAGCTGGTCATCGAGCCGCTCTCCTACATCCGCGGCCGCAGCCTCGTGAACACCTTCTTCATCATCGACGAGGCGCAGAATCTCACCCCGCACGAAATCAAGACCATCATTACCCGCGCAGGAGAAGGCACTAAGATCGTGTTTACTGGCGATATCTACCAGATTGACCACCCCTATCTCGACAGCCACTCCAACGGCTTGAGCTACCTGATCGAAAAAATGAAGGGCCAGCGACTCTACGCACACGTCAACCTCACCAAAGGCGAACGTTCGGAGCTTGCCGATTTGGCCGGATCTTTATTGTAACTTCTGTCCAGTTGGGAGATCGTGGTTCGTCAAATTTCAAACCACTAAATTGGAGATCGATATGAATTCATCAAAGCTCTTCCGCTATTCCACTTGCTGCCTGCTGGGCGTGGCCTTGCTCCTGCCATCGACTGGACTTGCCGCAAAGGAAACCAACAAGAAAAAGGCAAAAAAGCCCGCCTTTGGAATTCCATCCGTGGAAAAGGAGGATTCCATCTGCTTTGCCATGTATACCGTGCAAGACAACATCCTCAAGTTGGTGGCACAGCTCTACCCCCTGGCAGATGGAGACAGCCGATCCATCCTCCTGGAGGTCAAGGACAAGGGCAAATGGAAAAGGGTTGCCAAGACCACCATCCGCGAGGACGAATACACTTCCCCGAAGGATGTGAAAGCGTGGAACGCCCTCTTCCGGGTGGAAAAATGGGACCATTCCCGCGACTGGGAATATCGCGTTAGCGCACTGGATGACATCGCCACCTATACCGGCATTATTCGCAAGGATCCACGGGACAAGAACGAAATTGTCGTAGCCGCCTTCACCGGTAACTCTAACGGAGACCGGCGGATGAAGCCAGACATCATCCACAACATCAAGGTGCACGATCCCGACCTCTTGTTTTTTTCCGGCGACCAATCCTACGACCACCGGAAGCATCTGGCGGCGTGGCTGCTGTTCGGCCGCCAATTCGGTGAAATCATCAAAGATCGCCCGACCATCTGCATCCCGGACGACCACGATGTCGGCCAAGGCAACCTATGGGGAGAGGAGGGCGTCAAGTCCACGCTGGGCGGTGCGTCCGACGGCGGCTATACCATGTCGCCGGAATATGTAAACGAAGTCCAGTTTGCCCAGACCGCCAACCTGCCCGATCCCTACGATCCCACGCCGGTCAAACGCGGCATCGGCGTCTACTACACTGCGCTCAACATTGGCGGAATCGACTTTGCCATCATCGAAGACCGTAAATTCAAAACCGGTCCGGCCGATATCATCCCGAAAATGGGGCCCCGTCCAGACCATATCAACGACCCGAAATATGACCGTGAATCCGTGGATGTGCCGGAAGCGCAACTCCTCGGCGAGCGACAGCTCCGCTTTCTGAACGATTGGGCGCAGGACTGGAAAGGCGTGGAAATGAAGGCCGTGCTTTCCCAGACCATCTTTGCCGGCGGCGCGCACATCCACGCCGGGAAACGCCTGCTGGCCGACCTCGATTCCAATGGGTGGCCCCAAACAGGGAGGAATAAATCCCTCGCGGCCATCCGCAAATGCGACGCGGTCATGATTGCCGGCGACCAGCACCTCGCCAGCGTCATCCACCATGGCATCGACGACTGGAAAGATGCCGGCTACTCCTTCTGCGTGCCCTCCATCGTGAACTACTATCCCCGTAAATGGTTGCCGCTGGAGAAAGGCATCGATCCAATCACCGACGTTCTCGAGCATACCGGGAACTACTACGACGGCTTCGGCAACAAGATCACCATGCATGCCTACGCCAATCCCGGAGAAGGCGTTGAAGGGATAAAGGATCGGGTCAACAACGGGGCGGCCGGCCACGGCATTGTCCGGTTCAACAAAAAGGACCGAAGCATCGTCATGGAATGCTGGCCCCGCTTCGTCGACGTCAGCGATCCGGACGCGAAGCAATTTACAGGCTGGCCCGTCACGATCCACCAAAAGGAAAGGCGTTAGGGAAAAAAGGTCTGGAGTGCGGCCTTAAGTTGTTCCAGTACCTCGTCGGGCACATGGAGCTGCCCAAAGCCGGTGTCGAGCTTGAGGTCGGGCGTGTTCTTTCCGTGGAAGTCGGTTCCGCCTGTGCGGACCAAACCCAGCTCATCCGCCCACTCGGAAAACTTCCGGATATTTTTCGGGTGGTTCTCGGCATAGTAGGTTTCGATGCCGCCCAGCCCGGAATCTTTCATCTCGCGCACCAAGGCGAACAGTTGTTCGTCCGGTAGATAGATGGTGGCCGGATGGGCCAGAACGGGAATCCCGCCCGCCACCCGGATCAGCTCAATGCACTCCTTCGCCGTATAGCGGTAGCGCTCCACATAGCCGGGGCGCCCCTTCGCAAGCAACAGGTCAAACGCCAATTTCTTTGATTTGACGTGACCGCGCTCCACGAGCGCGGCGGCAAAGTGCGGGCGCCCCACCACATCCTTTCCGGCGTGATTCTCGACATCGCTCCAAAGCAGGACATAGCCGAGCTTGTTGAGTTTTTTCAGGATTCCAACATTGCGCTGTTCCCGCCCCTCTCTGACCTTCTCGATTTTCTCCAGCAAGGCCGTGCTGGCGTGGTCGATGAAATAGCCCAGAATATGCATGGTGCCGTGCTCGCATTCCGCGCTTAGTTCAATGCCCGCAACGGTCTCTACGGACGAGTCCTCGCCAGCGGAAAGCAAATCCGGAATCCCCCCAACCGTATCGTGGTCGGTCAAAGCCAACGCCGAAAGGCCGCGCTTTTCAGCCATAGCCACCAGCTCGGCAGGCAGATTGGTTCCATCGGAATAAACCGAATGTGTGTGCAGGTCGATCACGGCAAACTCCATACGTTGATTAACGCCAATATAAAGCGAATCCCATGCAACACCAGCCCTTCCTTGCGCAAAACTGGAGGATCGGTCGAATTTGTCTTGTTTAAACAGAGGCCGACACCTATTTTCGACGCTCATTTTCAAAGCAAAAACCGAATTCTGAAGGAGAAACAATGGATATCAAACTCGTAGCAAACACCATTCGCGGGCTCTCAATGGACGGCGTTCAAGCCGCCAACTCAGGCCACCCCGGCATGCCGATGGGCATGGCCGATGTCGCCGCCGTACTCTGGACGCAATACCTCAAGCACAATCCCGAAAACCCCGACTGGGCCGACCGCGACCGCTTCATCCTCTCCTGCGGCCACGGCTCCATGCTCATCTACAGTCTGCTGAACCTTTCCGGATACGACCTGCCGATCGAAGAGCTCGGAAAATTCCGCCAGTGGGGTAGCAAGACCGCCGGCCACCCCGAATACGGGCACACCATCGGTGTTGAAACCACCACCGGCCCGCTCGGCCAAGGCTGCGCCAACGGCGTCGGCATGGCCATTGCCGAAAAAATGCTGGATACGCGCTACAACACCGCCGCCCGGAAAATCGTGGACCACTACACCTACGTCATTACCTCCGAAGGCGAATTCGAGGAAGGCATCTCCCACGAAATCTTCTCGTTGGCCGGCAACCACGGCCTCGGCAAGATGATTGTCTTCTACGACCAAAACTTTATCTCCATCGAAGGCGACACGCACATCACCTACACCGACGACGTGCAAAAGCGCATGGAAGCCTACGGCTGGCAGGTACAGGAAATCGACGGCCACAATACCGCCGAAATCGCAGCGGCCATCGAAGCGGCCCAAGCCGAGACCGAAAAACCCTCCGTCATCATCTGCAACACCAAGATCGGCTTCGGCTCCCCCAACAAGGAAGGCTCGCACGACTGCCACGGCGCACCGCTTGGCGAAGACGAAGTGCTCGCCACCAAAAAGAACCTTGGCATCTCCGAAGAAAAATTCTTCGTGCCGCAGGAAGTGCGCGACATCTTCGCCGCCCGCCTCGAAACGCTAAAAAAATCCGAGGCCGAATGGACCGCCACCTTTGCCGCGTGGACCGCCGAAAACACCGGACTTTCCAAGGATTGGAAAGCGGCCATGAAGGGTGATCTTCCGGATCTGACCGGCAAGCTGCCGGAGTTCGAAGCCGGCTCCTCGCTGGCCACCCGCGCCTCCTCCGGGAAAGTGATCCAGGCACTGGCCAAAGAGATTCCCTATCTCATTGGCGGCTCCGCCGACCTCGCACCGAGCAACAACACCTATATGGCCGGACTCGGCGATATCGGCAAGGAGGCCTTCGAAGGGCGCAACTTCCACTTCGGCGTTCGCGAACTCGGCATGGGCGGAATTATGAACGGTGTGCAACTGCACGGCGGATTCCGCATCTTTGGCGGAACGTTCCTCGTTTTTGCAGACTATGTCCGCCCGACGGCCCGCATGGCCGCGCTCATGGGGCTGCCCGTCATCTATGTCTTTACCCACGACAGCTTCTGCGTCGGCGAAGACGGCCCCACCCACCAGCCCATCGAAACCACCGCCAGCCTGCGCATGATCCCCAACATGACCGTACTCCGCCCAGCCGACGCCACCGAAACCGTCGTTGCATGGCAGGCCGCACTCGAAAACAAGACCGGCCCCACCGCCCTGCTGCTCACCCGCCAAAACCTGCCGACGATCGACCGCGCAGCATTCCCATCCGCCGACCTCGTCAAGAAAGGCGCCTACACCCTCTGGCAAAGCGGCGAAGGCACCCCGGAACTCCTGATGCTCGCCACCGGCTCCGAAGTTGAAATCACCCTTGCCGCCGCGCAGCAGCTCGGCGAAGAAGGCAAAAACGTCCGCGTCGTCAGCATGCCCTCGTGGGAACTGTTCGAGAAACAGGACACCGACTATCAGGAATCCGTCCTGCCCGACGCCTGCGCCAAGCGCATCGCCGTCGAAGCCGGAACCAGCTTCGGCTGGGCGCGCTATGTTGGACGCCGCGGTGCCCTCGTCACCAAAGACGACTTTGGCGCCTCCGCCCCCTTCAGCGTCTTGCAGGAAAAATTTGGATTCACCACGGCCAACGTCTACGAAAAAGCCAAGGCCCTGCTCGGATAGGTTGATCCACCACGAATTTTCCGAATCAACACAAATTGCACCTACTCGAATTCGCAAAATTCGGATAATTCGTGGTTAAAGAATGGTGCCCCGGAGAGGGTTCGAACCTCCGACCCCCGGATTAGGAATCCGGTGCTCTGTCCAGCTGAGCTACCGGGGCGTTGTTGAAACGGTCTGGCAGGATTAATAATCGGGCCCGGAATTGCAATCCCGAACTGCCCCAACCTGATCATCCTGTAAAAGTAGTTGCTAAATTTAGCATATGCGGTGAATACCCCGCCTATTCGCCGCACAATATGCGGTGATTAAACCTTGCATGATCCTGAATTCATCCTATTCAAAATCTGCACAAGTTGCCGAAAGCCGGCCAAACTTTAAAAATATCAGTACGGGTGATTTACGAATACTGGGATAAAGAGGGAAAGCCTGGGCAATATGAGTACACGCCCTTCTAAATTAAGCACTGGAACAGAGTTGCCCTAGGCAATCAGGCTTCCCGATCCAACTTTTTAAATTTCCTGATAAAACACAGTTGCTTTTCAACCGACGTTTATACGGCTCAGGAATACGCGTATAAAATATATGCGTTATTTTATGCGTTATTTTATTGCATGCTTGAATCCTAGGCGTTACCATTTTACGGTAGTTTTCTGGGAGTCTATAAATGAGGGAAAAAGGAGGAAATATGGCATATATTAACGAATTTTAATCTTATGTGTTGTAGTTTTTAGTTTAGTTGTTAATTATGGAGGAAATATAATGAAAACCAAAAAAGCAAGTTACAGCAAGAGATTGTTTGCGCTGTGCTTGGCTACAGTCATTGCGCTGGCCGGTTCAGCAACCATATCGTGGGCAGCATCAGTATATTTGTCGGCGGATCACCACACAAAGCAGTTTGATGCCTGGAACATCAACCCTAATGGTACAGTAAGTTACCAGGCAACCTACAGCCTGGGTTATGCGACCGATCCTGCGGGAATTGGGATCGATGCAGCAACTGGAGTGGGGAACGATCCACTTATGTTTATTACCACTGAGGGTGCAGGTGGAATTGAGGTGATCAATCCGATTACCCTCCAGTTCCACGGAGTTGCACCCGGACCGATAAATATGGGCGGTGTTGATGTGGACGACATCAACAATATCATTTTCGCGATACAGAGAGGCACGGGTGCTTATGGAGGCTCTGGTACTAGTGAACTGTACATATACAGCTACAATGATGACGGCACCGGCATTGCACTAGAGGCGCATGTCACTCTTCCCAATCATGGCGCTGGTATGAGCCTGGCTTTCGATGATAGCAGGGATATTCTTTGGGTTGCCGATCTTAACAGCTCTATGGTGAAAGCATATGACGTCAATGTGGCGGCCTGGAGCGATATCGCGGAGATTCCATCTCTGTCTTTCTCCGTCAGCCACCCGCCGATCGACGTTACTGTGGATCAAACAAGAAACATTGTCTACACCGGCGGCGCATGGGCTGGGTCGAGGCTGCTCTCGAAGTACGAGGTCGCTAGCGGAACGGAAACGACGTTTGATATCGGGCCGTATAGTAGCGGCCTCGGAGTCATGGGCGTAGCCGTGGAGCAAATCAAGGGATATGTCTATTTGACCACTGGCGGACAATCCGGCAGCGGAGGTGGAAACCTGCAAGTATGGGATTGCAGCTCCAGCCCGTTCGTCCAGCTTCAGGCGACAGCCAACCTCGGCAATCCGGCCGGCATCGCCATCGGTGGTGTCAGTTACGGACTATTGGATTTGGAAAAGAATGATACGCTCCAAGGCCAAAGTATCCCAATCGGCCAGAACTTCACCTATATGATACCCTTTGCGAATTCCACAGGATATGACGTGACAGGCATGACGATCATCGATACGATGCCGCCAGTGCTTGATTTTGTCTCCGAAACCTTGAATGGCGTGGCTGGTTCGGGTGTTTACAGTTCGGCGACTCATACGGTAACTTGGGAAATCGGCGATTTTTCAGCTGGGGATACCGGTACGATTGAACTGGTGGTTCAAATTAATTCAAACGCTGTTCCGGGGCAAACGATTTATAATTATTGCTCCATCTTCAGCGACCAGACGCCTCAGACCACTATCAATCCTACAAATCCTATTGTAGTTCCCACGAACCTCCCGCCGGTTGCAATTTGCCAGGACGTTGTTGTCGGGACTGACCCCGGCGTATGCTATGCACATGCATTTGTCGATGCTGGCTCCTACGATCCAGATGGAGATCCCATCGCGATCGTACAAATCCCGGCAGGCCCATATCCGCTCGGCACAAACGAAGTAACCTTGATTGTGACCGACGATGGCGGTCTCACCGACCAGTGTACTGCCATGGTAATAGTTGAGGATCGGACTCCCCCGGAAATTCATAGTCTCTGGGCAACTCCACTTGTCGCCGCTATTAATCAGACTATATCATTCACCGCAGATGTATCCGATATTTGCGACAATGATGTAGATGTCGTTTGGAATTATGATGACAACTCGGGAGTAACGCCTGACGCGACTCATGCATATACTGAATCCGGTGTATATAACGTTAGCATAGTGGCTACCGATGACGCCGGGAACGCTGCAACGGGTACAGTCATGATTGTCGCGTTTGACCCATCCGGGAAGTTTATAACAGGTGGTGGCTGGATCGATTCTCCTGCGGGAGCATATATTCCGAACCAGGCGCTAACGGGCAAAGCTAGTTTTGGGTTTGTATCTAGATACAAGACAGGCAAGAGCACTCCGAGTGGCAACACGGAGTTCCAGTTCAAAGCGGCCGACTTTTGCTTTCATAGCTCCAGCTATGACTGGTTGGTAATCAACCAAGACAATGATAACGCCCAGTACAAAGGTATTGGAACCATCAATGATGAAGGAGCTTATCGCTTCATGATCTGGGCTGGTGATTCCACGGTTGATACCTTCCGCATCCGCATTTGGGAAGAAGTTGCACTAGGTGTTGAGGTGGATGTTTATGACAATGGTGTGCAGCAGGCAATTGGCGGCGGCAGCATTGTGATTCACTCTAAAAAAGTGAAATAAACCCTTCACAACCTGAAGCCCTTGTGGCTTCAGGTTCAGACTGTTGATAAACCCCGTCATTTTGGTGGCGGGGTTCTTCTTTTTACGGGGTCAACAGATCGCCATTGTTGGCGATAGAGCTTAGGGAACTGGGTAAATCAAACCTGTACTACTTTGTGGATGTTTCTCCATCTCACCCTTGGCGAGTCCGATAGGGTGGGTCGGGGTAGTAAAAAACATGGGGCTGATTCTTCTCACAATCCATGTCCTTGGCGGGACAACCTCACGCAGATGCTGATTCCGTTACCGTATAACGGTGTAGATCTTGTAGACCTTGGGCTTGTTGCCGGGTGTGGGCTCGGCGGTGATGGTAATGATCGACCGGGATGAACGGGATGCCTCTGTTGGAGTAATGGTCAGTTCATATTCAAAGCCAGGCCTGACTTCCTTGAGTGTCGCACCGAACACTGGATTTGAACTTTTGACCGATTGGATCTCAATTGATTTTGACGACTGATTCAGCAACCGGCAAACCCCCGGTTTGGCCTTGCCGTCAGAGACCGTCCAGACAAACAGTTTGGCCGGGAATTGATAAAGCGTTGGAATATCGACCGTGAAATGAAGGGTTTCATGTTTCCCGTCAGAAGTCAGAACACGAAATAGTTTGGTATGAATTCCTTCCCGTGGACCAAAATCAAATTTCCCCTTGATGCTGCCCTTTTCTCCCGGAGCAATGATCTTCTTATCGATTGTGGCCGTGGTGCAACCGCAGGAGGTTGATACCTTTTCGATCTCAACCACACCCGCACCGCCATTCCTGAAGACAAACTCAACCGTGGCCGATGATTGCCCGGGCTCAGCCTTCAGCTTGATCGACTTCGATTCCCATGCCAGCCCGGCATGGGATTGACTGTCTAAGGCAATAAATAAAATGAGAATCAGACGTATCATTTCGCTGCAACCTGGAATCGGCCGAATAACCGGAAGATTGAACCCGCCTTTTGCCAAATAAAATTTTCCGGCACTATCCATATTCATTTCCAGGCCCAGCTGCGTTCGCCCTCCCCCTCCGTGCCCTTGCGCTACATCCATCTATTGGAGTCAGCTTGGTCCGTCTAAGGCATATTGAGTTGATAAAAACGGGTTGGATGGTTTGTGTAGTCGGAATCACTGAAATAGACAGAGCTGTTATTCATGATATTGGTTTGAACGGGTACCCAGATATTGTCTGCTAGGTTTGTGCAGGCTTCCACCACGACTAATCCACTTTCTGACTCGGCAATATTGAAATCAAAGGCGTTGTTCTGTACGCCAAAGATTCCATCGTCGGTTTGGATCAGCGGGTTCCATAGTACCGTCGGACGACCAGCATAGGTTGCATCCCAACCCGTGGTGCCGGCCGGATAATAAACCGTGGCTAGGTCAGCGCCTGTGAATACGTCTGTCGCCGCAGTAGGAGCGTTGCCTTTGAAATAAACTCCTGTCAGATTTTCGCAGTCCCAGAACACAGAACTCCCGATGGAGGTGACACTATTGCCGATGGTCATGCTCGTTAGGCCGTAACAGAAAAAGAATGCAGAGGATCCGATAGTGGTGACGCTGTCGGGGATCGTGACGCTCGTCAGACTGATGCAGGAGTGGAACGCATAGTTCCCGATGGACGTGACGTTGTTGCCAATCATGACGTTGATCAGGCTGATGCAGTCATAGAACGCAGTGTCCCCAATGGTGATGACGCTATCGGGAATTTCAACGCTCGTTAGGCCGCTACAGGCATTGAACGCCCCGCCCTCGATGGTGGTGACACCGTTGCCGATCGTGATGCTCATCAGACTTCTGCAGGAATCGAACGTATTCCACTCGATGATGGTGACACCGCTGCCGATCGTGACGCTCGTCAGGCCGATGCAGGAATAGAATGCAGAGGAGCCAATGGTGATGACGCTATCAGGGATCGTGACGCCCGTCAGGCTGTTGCAGCCAGAGAACGCATAGCTGCCGATGGTGGCGACACTGTCGGGAATCATGATGCTCGTCAGGCCGCTGCAACCTGAGAACACAGAGTCCCCGATGGTGGTGATGCTATCGGGAATCGTGATGCTCGTCAGGCCGCTGCAACCAAAGAACACACGGTCCCCAATGGTAGCGACGCCGTTGCCGATCGTGACGCTCGTCAGACCGCTACAGAACCTGAACGCACGATCCCCGATATTGGTGACGCTATCGGGGATCGTGACGCTCGTCAGGCTGGTGCAGGATTCGAACACAGAGTCCCCGAAGGTGGTAACGCCGTTGCCGATCGTGACACTCGCCAGACCGCTGCAACCAAAGAACACAGAGGCCCCGATGCTAGTAATGCTATCGGGAATTTCCATGCTAGTCAGGTTGGTGCAGAAAGAGAATGTAGAGTCCCCGATGGTAGTGACTCCGCTACCGATCGTGACGTTGGTCAGGCTGTTGCAGGACATGAACGCACGGTACCCAATGCTGGTGACTCCGTTGCCGATCATGGCGCTCGCCAGGCCGGTGCAGTCAAAAAAAGCACTCTGCCCGATAGTGGTGACGCTGTCGGGGATCGTGACGCTCGTCAGGCTGCTGCAGCTGGAGAATGCCCCGCCCTCGATGGTGGTTACACCGTTGCCGACCATGACGTTCGTCAAGCTGGTGCAGGATTGGAACGCATAGCTCCCAATGGTGATGATGC
>DAOVNC010000350.1 GCA_030630445.1 Kiritimatiellales bacterium
AGCCGTTGGCGCTGAAGTCGCAGCTCCAGTCGGTCAGGTTGTAGCAGGGCGTCCGCCCCTCCTTCTCGCTGCGGGCGTTGCACCATTTGACGCAGTCGAACCAGCTCACGCTATGCACCGGATGGTTGGCCGCCTTGCCGGATCCGGCATGGTTGAAGCTGTAGCCGTTTGTCACGGCCCAACTATGCACCTCGTCCCACAGCGCCTTGGTCACCTCGTATTTGTCCATATAGAAGCCGCTGACACGGACGCTGTGGACAGGGAGGTCCTTGGATTGAACTTCCCCGAAGGGGTCCCCCATCTGAAAGGTTCCGCCGGGAATGAAGGCCATGCCTTCCGGCGGAGCGGGAGCGAAGATGCTGTGCCCACACCCCGAAATAATCCCACACAGAAACAAAACACCCGCCACGCACAACCCTTTCACAACAACCTCCTTGCTAAGCCATTTCGGCATTTTCCAGAAAAGACGGGGAAACACAACGCAATTGCACCTGCAACCCGTCCTCCGAACGGCGGGGTCTCGGCCCCCGCCCTACAGCCCCTTCATGTAGCCGCGATCCGAGATCGCGGAGCATACGCAAAGCGGGGTCTCGGACCCCGCCCTACAACTGAAGATCATCTGCTATTTTTGAAAATCAATCAGGCGGATCTCCTTGGGTTCAAGGTTGATCGTGATGGTGTCGCCGTAGCGATAGGTTGCTGCCAAGCCTGCGGTGCTTCCTTCGAGCGGCGATGTCACCTTGTAGGTTCCGTTCGGAGACGCCAGGCCCAGCGCGCGATCGAGGGTGAAGGTGCATGTTTGCGGCTGGTCGGAGGGGTTGTGCATCGAGACATATCCACGCGCCGGATTCCAGGCGCTGTAGCCGTAGACCTCGCCTTTCACGGGGTTGCCGCCGTGCATGCGCACCCGGCGGAAGGCGGGGAAGGCATCGTAGGTCCACTTCAGCCCTTCGGCCAGCACATCCCAGTCGGACGAGGAAAGGATGGAGGGCTTGATGTAGAGTTCGACGAACCCCGTTCCGCGCGAGAGGTTCATGAAGAGATAGTCGCGGAAGGTCTTGGCCGTCTCCCCGTTGTTTTTCTTTTTCTTCGGCTCGTGGTTGAAGATGGCGCTCATGGGAAACTGCGTGTTTTCCTGAACCCATATCCGGTGATACCGGCCATCGCGGTAGACCAGTTCGCTCGTGCGATCCGACCCGCCGGCGGCATCGCCGGCGTTGATCATCCAGACCACGTCGATGTGCTGTAGCCACCACGGGCTCAGGTAGGCTCCGTTGGTTATGGCAATGAATACCTCCGGGTTCCGTTTCGCCATCTTGGCGAAAACCTCGATCAAACGTTCGGTGCCCGCAACGAGGTAGTAGGTTTTCAGCTCATCGTATTTCGAATTATTCAGCGCCTTGTCGTTGGGCGAAAGATCGGCCACGCCCAGCTGCGGCATGGCCGGGCAGCCGCGTCCCTGCAATTCGAAATCGCGGATATTGAGGTGGCCGAACAACCCATCGAACTTGAAGTATTGAACCTCCTGATCGACCAGTTCCAAAATCCGTTTTTCGAGTACGGGCATATATTTGGGGCCGCACATTGACATCGACAGTTCCAGAGACTCGAAGCCGTCCTCGCGAAGTTTCGGCACCATCCCTTTCGCCCCGAAGAAACAACCGGGGCTAAACCACAGTCCCAGCGAAGAGCCCTTCTTGTCCATCAACGCCCGGCTGTCGGCAAAGTCCGGATCAAATTTATTGTTCACCTCCCACAACGGCAGCGCCTGGTTGCGCTCCTGCCAGCCGTCATCGATCACATAGGCGCTGAGCGGACGGCACCCGCACTTCTCGACCAGTTCCCGATGGATTACCTCGACCGACCCGGCAAATTTTTCCTTGGAGATCCCGCCGCCAAAATCGAACCAGGTATTGAACTGCACCTGCAGGCGCAGCGGACGAATGCGAATGTCGTCGATATAGTCGAAGAACGCATCGCGGATAAAGGAGGGGTCGTCGCCCACCCCCACCACGGCGGGATAGGTGGAATAGGGGTTGCCTGCCTTCAACGCCCGCCCCCAGAGATAGCCGCAGCGCAATTCGTTGTTCTCCACAAAATTGCTGGCGGCCGGGAATTCGATGCCCCAAAAGGTGGCGGATTCCGTGGTGTAGAGCGGTTGCCCCAACCCGGGGCTCCATTGCCCGCCCGCCCGGGCGGTGATCTTCTTGAGCGTGTAGGGTTGATGCGCATCCTTGAACGCGAGAGCCTCGACGTCGATGCGCTCCAGCGTAAGCGGCTTGCTCGCAGTGAGCACCAGTTGCTTCCGGGCGTACCGCTCGTTGAGCGCCAGTGAATAGCGCACCTCGACCACCAGCCCGTGCTTGGCGTTTATCAAGCGGGCCACTGCGCCTTCTTTCGTTTGGCGTAGCCGCTCCACTTTGAAATCGGCGGCGGTCAGCACCACATCCGTATCCGGGGTATCCGTTCCGCCGGAAATCCGCAGGCGGAACTCGCTCCCGCCGCAAGGCACCAGCGTCTTGCCCGCCAGCTTGTTCTCAATCGACCGGGTCACAAGCACCCCGCCATCAACCGCCAGTTCCCGTTTCATGAAGCGGTTTTCCAACTTGACCTCTTCGGCCAATGCCCCGCTCGCGAGAACACCACCCAACATCCATGCAAGTATCGTCTTTTTAATCATTCTTGACTCTCTTTCTTCCTATTCATTAATCAAAAAACTTTGCCCTTTATCCTTCGAGAAGTCCAATATTTCCCCCGAATCCACCCGCAAACCCCAGCGGAAATCTTCGATTTTTCATATACTATACTATATATTTTACCCTCTAAATGGCCATTTTTGGAGCAGAATATATAGTATAGTATATGAAATCAAGATTAGTGAAACACCTGTCTGCACGATGCATCTTGACCCGCCGACACGAAAACCGCATTACTCCCTGCGCAATGGAATCTCCCTATCTCCAATACAAGGACTACATGAAAACGCGCTACGGCGAGCCGCTCTTCCGCGTCCCGATCGACTTCGATCTCGGATGCCCCAACCGCGAGGCCGATGGCTCGGGCGGCTGCACCTTCTGCAATGCGCGGGGATCGAAAGCGGTGCAGACGATGGGGAAAGATTCCGTGGAAGAACAAATGGCCGAAGCCATCCGTTTTGCCCGCGACCGCTATGGCGCAAAAAAATACATGGCCTACATCCAGGCCTTTTCCGCGACCTTCGGCGAAAGCCAGCAACCGATGTATCTCGACCTGCTCGATGCCTTCGATTTCACCGCCGTGAGCATCGGAACGCGCCCGGACTGCCTCACGCAGCAGGCGTACGAGTTTCTCGTCGAACTCAACCAGCATATCGAAGTTTGGGTGGAGCTCGGCGTGCAGACCGTCCACGACCGGACACTGGAGCGCATCAACCGCGGCCACGACTGGGCCGCGAGCGAACGTGCCATCAAACGCCTGCACGAACTCGGGCTCAACGTCGCCGTCCATGCCATCCTCGGCCTGCCCGGCGAAACCGCCGAAGATTTCCGACAGACCGCCGACACCCTCGCCGCCCTGCCAATCGATGCCGTCAAGATCCACAACCTACATATTGAACGCGGCACGACGCTCGCCGAGGAATACAACGCTATTATTAGCCGCGAAGGAACGCAGAGAACACAAAACCCAACCGAACCAGATCCTTTGTGTTCCTTGCGTTCTTTCGCGGTTAATGAAAAAAAAATCCATCCCTTGATGGAGCACGATTTTGCCGAACACCTGATGGGCTTTATCCGCCGCATGCCGCCCAATATTCCGATCATGCGGCTCACCACCGACACGCTCGACGAAGAGCTCATCGCCCCGAAGTG
>DAOVNC010000033.1 GCA_030630445.1 Kiritimatiellales bacterium
CGGCCTGCTACCCTTCGGGCTGCCGGGCGGCGCCCCCATCACGCTGGGCCTTGCGGGTGGCCCCCTGTTTGTGGGGCTGATCCTCGGCCACTTTGGCAAGGTTGGCCGCATCGTCGGCCATATCCCACGTCCAACGCGAATGCTTTTGCAGGAACTGGGGCTGGTCTTTTTCCTGGCCAATGCCGGTGTTCGCGGCGGCGGCGCCTTGGTGGACACGCTTCAAGAACACGGCTTTGCACTCTTTGGTCTGGGGGTTTGCGTTTCCGCGCTGCCTTTGATCGTCGCATGGCCCATTGCCACCCGGCTCTTCAAGATGAACGCATTGCAGGCACTCGGTGGTATTTGCGGCGGCATGACATCCACCCCGGCGCTAGGTGCCATCACGGAGAAAACCGACGCCCAGACCCCTGTCATCAGCTATGTTTCCGCCTACCCCATCGCGCTCATCGTCATGATCATCGTCTCCAAACTCCTGATTAAACTGATTGGCTAAAAACCCATGGACACCCTCTCCACCATAGATTCGATGACTTGGATTATCATGATCTCGGCGCTGGTCATTTGCATGCTGGTTCTGTTTGCCAAGGCCATCAATGCCGTATTGAAGCTGGCCGTGATTGTGGTGATGCTCGCGTTTGTTGCCTACTTCCTGCGTCAGGCAGGAATCATCTAGCTTCCATGGCCGGGGACCCGCATGTGCCATTCAATCGGACTCACTGAAATCGGTGCATAGATACAGCGCTTCGACCTTGTCGCGCGCCCATGGGTTCTTGCGCAGGAACTTCAGGCTCGATTTAACGCTCGGCTCCCAGTTGAAACAGCGGATATCGATCTGCCGCCCCAACTCGTCCCAGCCATAGTGGTCCACCAGCTGCGTTAGCAACTTCTCGAGCGTAATTCCGTGCAGCGGATTGTTGGGCTGTTCGTTCATATCCCCCCTACTCCCCATCCGCCAACCGCTGCTGGCGAAGCATGCTGGTGATAATCCAGATCACGAGCAGGCTGACCGCCCCGACGGCCAGGATGCCGAGCCATTTTGAATATTTCCGCCATGGCTGCGCCTTGGCGGCCTGATTCGGCACGGCGTCCCGCATTTGAAAGAGCGGCAACCCGGCCATGGCCTCTTTTTCGATCCGGCCTTTTAGATCGTAGCGCGGCGGCTTGGCGTTCCACGCCCGGAAGAAGAGGCTTGCAGACCCATCGGACACCGCCTCGAAAACCAGATAGCGCGGGATCGCTTCCAGCCGGACGGAGGCGATGGCGAGCGGCTGATCGTCGTAATGGAAAACGTGCACTTTCAGGAAACGGTCCCTGGCCTTCAGCGCCACGGTGCTTTCCTTGTCGCCATCGAGAGCATGGATCTCGCCACCGCCCACCCACTGCCATGGCTCGCGGTCGCTGTTCCGTCCGTAGACGGAAATGCAGCGGGCATACGACCCGTTTCCCACGTCGAACACAATCGCTTCGACCGGCCGGTCCGTTTCGCCGATATCAAGGATTTGCGTCTGCGCATCCTTTTGCCGTTCGCGCTCCGGCAGATCCAACGTTGTGAAGCCTACGGTTTCGCGATCGACCGGTGCGACGGTACGATAGCGTAGGCTGGCCGATACAAGATTAAATTTTTCGTCCGCCGACTGCGCGTTGGAATAGATCCGGACATGCAGCCGTGCAGCATCCGAATCCGGATAGCGGATGGTGCGGTTTTTCGCGTCGCGCTGGCGGGAAAAATCGATCAGGTAGCCGGATGCCATGTGGCCGGTGGACTGCCCCGGATCCCCGGTGAAGACCTCGACACGACGGACAAAGTCGCGGCCGGAGGTGGCCAGCTCCATCCGGTTGTGCACCAGCGGCTGGCCATCGACCTGTGGAACCACCAGGTCGAATTGAAGGTAGGGGGCATCGCCCGCCACAAACGAGCGGTTGCGGATTTCCGGCGTCAACGTTTTGGCGGTAGCGGTCTCTTGCGGTACATGCAGGAAGAACGGCCACTGCGTTCCGTCGGCGGCGAAGATGCGAAGGTCTTTCGGGAAGTTGCGCGATTGGCCGAACACATCGTCCGCAACCCTCAACCGCCCGCGCTGACCGGCATGGAAGGTTCCGTCGATCTCCCGCACCCGCTCAAAGCGCGAGGGCAGGATTTCCCCGGCACCAGCGATCCCGGGCGCGAGACACAAAAGCAGGACAAGCGCTATTCTGGATTTTTTCATTCTTCTTCTCCGAGTGAATGGAAATAAGCGGATGCTTTCTGGTAGGCGAAGGATAGCGCCAGCAGCAGGATACCCGTCCCCATGAAGGCGAAGATACGTTCGAGACCCTTGAGTTCCGAGGAGTCCACCAGCAGTACCTTGAGCGTGGCGAGCCCAAAAAGGGCCAGTCCAAAATAGCGGTGCGCCGCACTCCGCCGCTTCATCCCGAATAGAATCAGCGTCAGCGCACAGGCTGCCCACAGGATCGTGACGGCCATGTCCGCCCAGTCGTCGGGTTTGCGCAGGATCTCAACGGTCACCACACCGATGCCGGCCACGAGCGACATGATGTTAAGCACTCGCGACAGGGTTGGCGCGGGCATGACAAAGTCGGAGCCGGACGCCAGAATCCGCGGCTGGAGCAACAGGATAATCATGCCCAGCACCAAAAGCTGCACCCAGATCACGGCGTTGCCAAACGGCGCCAATCCGTACCCGCCGATATCAAGGCCGATCCATGCGTCGATGATCAGGATTTTGAAAGGGACCAGTAGCAACAAAATACTTCCGAGTATCGTTACCGACGACTTTGACGGCGCAAACAAAACCACTATCGCCCCGGTCGCCAGCAGCATTAGCGAAGTGACCAGCCAGCAGTAGGCATCGTCCACACCCAGCGACCAAAAGGTGTCGGCGAAGAAAACCAGCACGATCCCAATCACCCCCGCCCACCAGATGGCATCCTGCCAATGCGACGAGGTTTCGTCCTCTGGATAGCGGCCTGCGATACTCCCTTGGATGCCGAGCAGCGCGGCGGACAGCACCCCGACGATAAAGCGCGCATTCAGGAACAGGTCGGGCGTTCCGGCGTAGAGCGTCACGTCGTATAGCAACCCTTTCATGATGCCGATCAGCCCGAGCAGGAAGGCACCCGCCTGCAGCACCCGCGACTGCACCCGGCTGGCAAACCAGGCCAGCACCACCCCTTCGATCGCCCAACCGATCGAGACCCATTCGCCGTCGAGCTGCGCCGGAAGCGCCAGCGCGGCAAAAACCAACCCGCCCGCGAGGAAGGCCAGAATCTCGCCGTTGAAGCGCGTGAGCACCTTGAACGCGAACGCGGCCAAGGCCACATGCATCAGCGCAAGCAGCAGGAAGGCCGTACCGACCCACTGGTTCATCTCGGCATCATCGAGCAGCCAGTAGACGGTGCCGAGCAACAGCAGCGACGCCGCAACCAGCCGGATCATATCCACCGTCCTCCCCGCCACCTTTTGCTCGCTCCGTAGTTTCAGCAGGCCGAGTGCGGCATATTCGATAAAAAAGAGCACCGCAAAGCCCAGCCCAATCCACAGTTCGCTATCGCCCACCCAATCCAGCCAGACGAGGTAGTGAACGACGGTAAAAACAAACGCCAAATTGTAGAGCACCTGCCACTTCCGGCGAACCCCCAGCAAGATGACCGGAACATTGACCAGCGCCACATACACCAGCGGGAAGACGCCGGCATCGAGGTCGCCGCCAATCAACAGCGGCGTAATGAATGCGCCCAACACCCCCAGCACCGCGACGGACTGCGAACGGTAGACCATCGACAGCCCGAAGACGGCCAGCGCACTGGCAAACAATCCCGCGCCCGCCGCCGGGGCACCGATGAGATGGTAAAACGCATACGCGGCGAAAACCGTGAAGTAGAACAGTGCGCTTCCGCCGCCGGTCAGCACCCGCGCAAAGAGGGTGTATTTTTCATCCTTGCCTCCGGCAAAGTGGCCCGCACCCACCAGCACGCCGCCCGATAGCAAACCAAGAACCACCCGCGCCTCCGGCCCCATCCATGAATGCTGGATGGCATAGCCCACCAACAACGCAATCCCCGTGACCAGAATGGCAATCCCCGCAAACGCCGCCGCTTTGCCCCCCATCATGAATTCGAGGCCCGCCTTCGGTTTTGTTGGAGCAACGGGAGTTGTGCGGGGCTCCGGGGAAGGTGTCGATGCGGTCGGCAGAGCCGGAGGAGTTGATGCCGACTCCCGTGTTGGCGCAGGCGAAACCACTTTTGCGGGTGGTTGGACCGGCGTTCCGATATTATGGAGTACCTGATTGCGGAGGCGCCGCAACTCCCCCCTTAAACTTGAAACCTTCACGAGCGCAATGATCGCCATGGTGATCGGCGCAAACACCACAAACAAGACCAGTAGAACTAAAAACCCCTCCATGGAAACCCCCTGTTAAACAGGCGCTACTATCCTTGAAACAAAGCCGAACGTCAACCCACGGCGAGACGACATGGCCGCATCGGCAATCTGGCCGAATTACGCATAGGCACGGTTTTGAGGATTTTGTTCTTAAATAGAACATGATTGACTGGCTGGATTCCTTGCCGGATCCTACGTAGTCTCCCTGGATATTTTTATCTAAAGGCCTCAACTATGAGCAAAATAAGGCTGGTTATATTTCGGCATTTAATTCACGTTTCCAAAACACTAGAAGATGAAACGCCTATTTAAAAAAACCCAGAAACTAGTCAAGGGGATGCCCAGTGCGGTGGTGCTGAGCATCCTGTTCCACATCGGACTCTTTCTGCTGGCCGGGGTGTTGGTGATCTTCACGATCCTCCCGTCGCCGCCGGTCGTGTTCGAGCCACCCCCGCAGGTCAAGGTTCCGAAGATGCCGCTGAAAAAGCTGCAAATGAAGATGAAGAAGCCGGCCAAGCCCAAGTCGACCGCGAAGATTACCGCCGTGGTCCCCAAGCTCGACTTGCATGATATCCAGTTCCCTGACCTGGCGTCGAGCGGCATTGGGGCGGGCCTGAGCGACGGCGGCGAGGTGGTAGGCTTCGGCGACATGCCCCTCCTTGATGATGATGGTTTTTTTGGAAGGGAGGAGTCGATCGGCAACGACCTTGAAGTAACGTTCTACGATTCAAAGCGCTCCCGGAGCGGGCGCCTTTTGGTAAGTAACAATCTATTTTGCCAAGATCTGGTGGCGAAGTTTATCCGGAATGGATGGGATCGCACCGTTTTCAAGAACATCTATCGCTCTCCCAAGAAGCGGTATGCCACGTGCATGGTTATGCCAGCGACCATGTCGTACATGGCCCCTTCTGCGTTTGGGGAAAAGGATGCCTATCCAGGTTGTTGGGTCGCCCTCTATAAGGGTCAACTGGTGCATCCAGAGGATATTACATTTCGTTTCTGGGCGGTCGCTGAAGATACGCTGGCCATACGGGTAGATGAAGAGTATGTGCTTACGACGGGCTTTATCGGCACCGACCCGGGTAGTTCCGAGTCCGACAGGGCGACTATAGTATTTGGCTCGGTATGGTCGCCAAGTTCCTTGGACTCGCGGAAATACATCATATCAAACGACCGGGCAACGGTGGGCGACTGGATCGAGCTCAAGGCGGGCGAGCCGAGGGATCTCGATATTTTGTTGAGGGACAACCACGGATTTGGTTTTACCGCCATCATGGCGGTCGAAGTAAAGGGAGTCGAATATGAACGGTCGAGCCAGGGCGGACCGATTCTGCCGGTTTTCAAAACATCCGAAATTTCGCGCGATCTTATGGATGCAATCTACGCGGAACTGGCTGAAAAAGAGATGCTTTCCCTTACCAACGGTCCGGTCTTTCGTGATTTTTGATTCTTGGGATGTAGAGGGTTATGGATAGGCTAAGCACAGATCGAATAATAGGCATTGCACTCGTGTTGCTTGCAAGCATTTGCTCGGGTGCCGAAACTCGGAATTGGACCTTGGTGGATGGAACCAGCTTCGAAGCGGAATGCGTCGTTATCATGGGAGGGAAGGCCAACTTAAGGCTTCCAACGGGAAAGATCATCAAACTTTCATTGGATCGGCTTATTACTGAAGACCGGATCTATATCGAGTTGGAGAATCCGCCGACTTTTAAAATCGACTTCGTCAGGGATCGCGACCAAATGGTCTTCGATTTGATGGCAGGACAGGAAGACTATACGCTACGCCCTCCGGAGTATCGATGCCATTATGGGGTAAAGCTAAAGCAACGCGACACGTATGCCTATAAACATGAGCTCCATCTTGAGTTTTTTGCCATTGGCCAAGAGCGGGCTGGCGAGAGGCTGATCCTGCTCGATCATCAGGATACGGATCCTTTTTTCCTGACCAAGGAAAATGGGTGGTCGTACAGGTTCCGCAGCAAGCGGGAGGTGGTTCTGCAAAACTACCTGTATGGTGATGGGCCTAGCAGCGGGCATCAGAAACGGGGCCGTAAATATTATGGCTATCTGATTCTTCTACGGGATGTTCGCGGCAAGATCATAGCGGTGGAAACCTCGCACGACTGGCTGTACGAAAACATGGAAACCCTGGTTGAACGGGGCGTCGGGAACTATATGGACAAGACCTGCACCAGAACATTCCCGACCCGGCCCTACAACAAAGTGCTTGGAAAATAATGAGTATGGGGTGGCATGGTTGGAGCCGGGCAGGAAGCCATTCAGGTCAGTTCTCGGATTTAGGCACGTCTATCCTTCCCCTGTTCAAACCAGCGGCTTTTGCTGTTTTCAACCACGCCCCATCCTGTAGGGTCTTTGCTTTCAATAGGGGCTTTAAAGATGGCATGGACAGGTAAGATTATTGGCGGGGTGCTGGGTTCGTTCATGGGGCCCTGGGGCACGGCGATCGGGATCGGCCTCGGGCATCAGTTCGATAAAGGCGCATCGCGCGTGCAGGCCGCGGGCATGATGATGCAGGTGGCCTTCTTTGGCTGCCTTGCCAAAATGGCCAAGGCCGACGGACGCATCACGCCCGAGGAGATCCAGGCCGTCGAGCAGATCATCGCCCGCCTTGGCTATACGCCACGGATGCGCGAGGCCGCCATCGAAATTTTCCGCAAGGCCAAGGACGATTCCCATACCGCCGCCGACTATCTCAACCAACTTGCATCGGTAATCCAGTTCAACCCGCAAATCGGAATGACCTTCATTGCGGCGCTGCACGCCGTCGCACAGGCCGATGGATTGATCCACCCGAACGAGCGCGAGATCCTGCGGCAGGCCGAACGCGCCTTCCGCCTGCGCACCGGCACGATCGACGCCCTGCTCGGCGGATCTCCCGCCAGCGCGGTCGACGATGCCTACAAGGTGCTCGGATGCACGCCGCAAATGTCCGACACCGAAATCAAAAAGGTCTACCGCGAAAAGTGTGTCCAGTTCCATCCCGACAAGCTCGTCTCCAAAGGCCTGCCCGAAGAGTTCATGAAATATGCCCACGACCAACTCGCCAAAGTCAACGAAGCCTACGAAACCATCAAAAAAGACCGCTCCCTATGATAAAAGAAACCAACCGCCGCTTTGGCCTGGTCCTGAAAGACCATTTCTTCGAGCTTCCGCTGGACTATACGAAGCCCGATAGCGAGAAAATCACCGTCTTTGCCCGCGAAGTGGTCGATCAGGACAAGGATTCCGAAAAGCTTCCGTGGCTCGTCTATTTCCAAGGCGGCCCCGGATTTCCTTCACCCAGGCTGACCGGCAACTCCTCTTGGCACAAAAAAGCACTGAAAAAGTATCGGCTGCTCCTGCTCGATCAACGCGGCACGGGACTCTCCAGCCCCATCAACACCCAGACGCTGGCCAAGTTCGGCACGGGGGAAGATCAAGCGGACTACCTCGGCCACTTCCGGGTAGACAACATCGTCAACGATGCCGAAGCCATCCGCAAAGCACTTCTCGGGGAGGATGAAAAATGGTCGGTCATGGGGCAAAGCTACGGTGGGTTTTGCATCGTGCACTATCTTTCCGCCGCGCCGGAAGCGCTTAAGGAAGGCTTTATCACAGGAGGGGTACCATCGCTTTCGCGGCACATTGACGATGTCTATCGCGAGACGCACAAATTCTGCAAGGCCAAGAGCGCCTTCTACTACGAATGCTATCCAAACGATGTCGAAAAGGTTAAGGAGATTGCCTCCTTCATTCGCGATACCGACGTGCGCCTTCCGTGCGGGGATCGCCTCTCGGTTCGGCGCTTCCAAATGCTCGGCATGCACCTTGGATTCGCCCGTGGGCCTGAAGCCATCCACCATGCCATTGAAGGAGCGTTCGTTGAAGGCGTAGACGGGAAAACTCTCGGCTACGGTTTTCTGCGTACCATGGAAAACTTCCTGTCGTTCGACACCAACCCTATTTTCGCGATTCTGCACGAATCGATCTATGCCCAGCAATTCGCCAGCCGATGGTCGGCCGAACGCATGCGCAAGCTCTATCCGGAATTCGATGAATGGGAGGATGGGTTCCTCTTTACCGGGGAATTGATCGGTCCATGGATCTTCGAGGAATTCACCGCCCTGCAGCCGCTCAAAGAGGCCGCCCATATCTTGGCGGACAAAGAGAATTGGCCGCCGCTCTACGACATCGAAAAGCTCAAGCAAAACAAAGTTCCGGTCGCCTGCGCGGTCTACTTTAACGACATGTTCGTGAACCAGCAGTACTCGCTGGAAACCATCCATGCGATACCCAACATGAAAGCCTGGGTGACCAGCGAATATGAACACTGCGGTGTCGGCGTTGATGGAGAACGTGTTTTTGAAAGACTCTCCGCGATGGTCTCCGGTAAAATCGATCGCTAGAGCCAGATGGTGGTTTCTTCGGGAGCCAGCCGGGGACGGGTTTTTCGGTCGGCGGAAACCGGCCACCCGACCGTGATGAGGCCGACGGGTTCGATGCTCCGCGGCCAGCCAACGATCCGCCGCACGGCCTTGGGTTTGATCCACCCGATCCAGCAGGTTGCCAGCCCCAGCTCTTCCGCCTGAAGCACCAGATGCTCGCCCGCAATGCCAAGGTCGAGCAGCGGGTAGTCGACACCGGAAATCTTTGGCGCCACCCGATGGGTGATCGCCGACTTTTTCATCCCCAGCGCAATAATCGCACCCGCATCCTCCGCCCATTTCATCGGGATTCCCGCGAGAAACGATTCGTTGACCAACCGTATCCGGACGGTGGCATCCTCCACCACCGCAAAGCGCCACGGCTGCTTGTTGCAGGCCGACGGAGCCAGATGCGCTGCTTCAAGCATGCGTTCAAGATGCGCTTTCGGCACGGGCCTTGGCTCGTACGACCGGCAGCTCGTGCGCTGCTTCACCAGTTCGATGAACGGCTGTCCCGTCAATGGGGTCGAGGTTTCCATGCGGAACTACGGGGAGTTGACCGGCACGAGTTGGAGCGAGCGCAGATTCATGACCGCGAAGGAGGGTGCCTGATCCGGGGACACGACCACCTCGACGCGACCGGGAGCCGCCAAGCGAACCACGCCGAGATCAAGCTTCTTGAATTTTGTCCAGTCGCCAGTGGCTTTTGCGGTGGCCTTGAGTTCTTGCTTTCCGACACGAACGGTGTAGGCGGTACCGGCATCCGCAGCGGTACAGGCCTGCGTGATGAATACGCGATATGCCCCTGCCTTTTTGTGGTCGATCAGCCAGGTAGCTTTCGCCATGCCGGTCCAGTAGCCGAGGCAGTCCCTTGCGGCTTCATACCGGATCGGATCGGTCACCTCGGCCTGGGCTGCCTTGAGCTCGAAGGTTCCGTCGGCATTGGCTTTCACCATCGGCACATACGGCACCGCGGCAAGCTCGCCGACATATTCCACAACCACGACGGAGGACGGTGCAGTCGGAGGTTGCTCCGGAACACGTATCCGAAGCAGTCCTTCCTCGGGCGAACTGTGCTCCAGCGCCGTGTCTGGATCCACCAGCAGATGAACCCGCGCTATGCGGTTGGCAAGGCCGGGCAGCTCCAGCACGCGATCCTTCGGCCATTCAAATACGTGCAGAAAAAGCTTCTTCTCTCCGGGTTTTGCGGTCACGCGACCGAAGGGAACGGTGCCAAACGGGCTGGCCACTGTTCCGTAGATGGCCTCTGAGTTCAGATCCATCCAGCGACCCATCGCCGCCAGCCGGTTGATCGACTCCTGCGGAAAGGTTCCGTCTGCTTTCGGTCCGATGTTAAGCAGAAAATTTCCGCCCTTGCTGGCAATATCCACCAGCTTGCGAACCAAGTCGTCGCTGCTCTTCCATCCTGCGTCGTTCTTGTTCCAGCCCCAGTGGTGGTTCATGGTCATGCAGGATTCCCAATCCACTCCGGGAAGGCCCTTGGCAGGGATTCGCTGCTCTGGCGTGCCGAAATCACCCGCATATTCCGCCCCCTTGCTCATGCCCTCCATGCCGCGGCGTCCCTTGTCGACGCGGTTGTTGATAATAAGGTCGGGATCCATTTCCCGGAGATGGTCGTATAGTTCCTGGCCCATGGCATGCGTCCAGGTACCCTCCCACTCCCCATCGAACCACATCACGGCAGGATCATACTGTTCCATGATCTCTTTGAGCTGCCCCTTCATGTAGGCCACGTACCGCGCATAGTCCGCCCCCTCGGTGGATCGGGTCTGCTCCCATTTTCGGCGCGGAAGATAGTCGGGATGATGCCAATCCATGATGGAGTGGTACGTGCAGAAACGAATGCCCTCCTTATCGCATGCAGCCTTCAGTTCCTTCAGGATATCGCGCTTGAAAGGCGTTCCTTCCACGTCGAAGTCGGTCAACGCGCTGGGCCACAGGCAAAATCCATCGTGGTGCTTCGACGTGATCACGACATATTTCATGCCCGCGTCATGTGCCGCCTTGGCCCAGGCCTCGGCATCGAACTTGACTGGATTGAACTGCGGCAAAAACTCGTTGTAGGTCTCGAGCGGAATCTGGGCGGTGGTGCGAATCCACTCCGCATGATTCGTCTTCCCCTTCCATTCCCCGGCGGGAACGGCATACAAACCCCAGTGAATGAACATGCCAAAGCGCGCCTCCCTCCACCATTCCATGCGCGCGTCATCTGGCGCGGCGTCCTTCTTCCCAGATGGAGCTGCGTGCAGCGGCAGCGTGCATGCCAAGGATAGCAGAATCAGGGTTGCAACAATGCGGGTCGGGTTGTATCTCATCATGTTCCTCCTTTTCGTTCTGGTTATTGCCGGAGAGCGTACTCCTGCAAGATCGCTTTTGTCGACGAAATCTTGGGCTGGCAAAAATCAGCGTAGCTTGGCACGGACGCGGTAGAAGCGATTGGATGAAACCGTTGAAACAGACTGCTCTGTCTGAGGGCTGGCACCATCAAACCAAACCTCTTCGATCCCCCAGATTTCATTGGTATTCACCAAATCGGTGCGGTATTCGACCTGGTATTTGCGGTTGGTCGAACTGCTGAACACCAAGTTTGTTTCTGTTGAAGAGTCCAGGATTTCAAGGAACGAAGTTCCGTTGGTGGGAACCGTGTCGGCCAGCCATTCTTCATGGTTTGTGAAGTCGTCCGAGTCGAGATGCCCGTCCCGCTCCATCGAGGTTTCATCCACGCCATACTTCAACTCCCACCAGTCCGGCAGGCCGTCCATGTCGGTGTCGTAGTCGATGATCACATCTTTTATCCAATCAACATGGTATTTCGTGGCTACAGCGAAGTTGCCCGTATAGTTGACGCCATTGTTCGTCCGGGTGGTCATGCTGCCCACCAGCTCCCATCCATGGCTGCCGTGATAGAACATGCCTGCACCGGAATCGAAGACATTTCCTCCGGCCTCGTAGTCTGTCTTCCCTGCATTAATCCGGGTGGTTGAAATGGTAACCTCAAAACCTTGGTTCGTGGTCGTGCCCAACGGAAAGGGTCCTGTGTAGGGATACGTTAATTCCCGATCAATGCGATTTGATCCCCAGCGCTTGGTTCCATTGCCTGTTAAGTTGTCGGTAAAATAAGCCGAATTCTGCGTTGAAACAACATTACCTGAATAACCAAACCCACAGAACAAAACCTCTTCGCCAACCGGAACGGAATCACCAAGCAAATAGTAGCCGGGCATGGGTTTGTCGTAGCGAACCAATGCAAGGTCGGCAAAAGGATGGGGCACGATTTCCTGCTGGGTGTAGATTTCGCCATTGATGGTTAGATTGGTTGTTGATTTGTTGTCGTCGGCAACGTGTGCGGCAGTCAATATCCAATAATGATCCACCGCAACTGCTGTTGCGTCTTGATAGTTATAGATGTGGTCCCAGTTAAAGGTAATAAAGCACCTACGACCCAGAGGGTCGAGGTATTGACTTTTTAGTTGGGTATAAGGTTGCGACCCAGAGGGTCGGGGAATTACACCCTCCTTCGATTAAATGAAGAGGAGGTGTTGGTGGGGGAAACCTCGCTGGTGGCCAGATCCGCGACAGCAATGGCCCGCACATCAACGCACGCTCCTGGCAAGAAGCTTAGCAGTAGTAGATATGAAAGGGGTTTACGCATTAATCGACTCTATCCAGTTCATGACACACTCCGATGTTGACCAGATCAGGGCGAAAATATCCAAATAAAATGATAAAAATTACCACACACCATAATTCCCAGGATCGGAAGTTTTGTGCGATCTGCGCGCCTGTGCTACATTCCCGCCCATGAACAAAGACCAAATCTATTCCGACTCGCTGGCCAACATTGCCGCCTTTAACTTCGACGCGCAGGTGGCCGATGTTTTTGCCGACATGATCGAGCGCTCGGTCCCCGGCTACCGCGCCATCATCACCATGATTGAAACACTGACGGAGCACTATGCCCAACCCGGCAGCAACCTCTACGACCTGGGTTGCTCGCTCGGTGCGGCAACCTTTTCCATGGTACGCGGTCTGGATGCCGAAAACTGCCAGATTATCGCGGTTGACAACTCAGCGGCGATGGTGGCGCGCTGCCGCAAGGCGCTCGAGCGCACGCACACCTGCGCAGGTGTGCGTGTCGTTGATGGGGATATACTAACAACAGAAATAGCCAACGCATCCGTCGTGGTGCTCAATTTTACGCTCCAGTTTATTCCGCTGGACGAACGTTTCCGGCTATTGAAAAAAATCCAGCAAGGCATGCGCCCCGGCGGTGTGCTGATCCTCTCCGAAAAGGTGGTGTTCGACGATGTCCATCTCGACAACCTGCTGAGCGGTATCCACCACGACTTTAAGCGCGCACACGGCTATTCCGACCTCGAAGTCAGCCAAAAACGCTCCGCACTCGAAAATGTGCTCATCCCCGAAACCATCGCCGCCCACCGCGAACGACTGGCCCAGGCCGGATTCACCTCGGTTGACGTTTGGTTCCAATGCTTCAACTTCATGTCCATGCTCGCCGTAAAATGAAAATTGATTATTCAGATTTTTTCCAAACGCTGGAAAGCACGCCACTGGAAAAGTGGATCAAGCTGCTGCCGGAACGAATTGCCCATGGCCTGCGCTATGAGCGGCACGGCCTGCTTCCGGAATGGGAAGAGATGCTTGCAAAACTTCCAAGCCTTGAAACCGCCACGATTGAACTGAAGGATGAAGTGCGCGTTGATGGGGATGCCGACCCCGGACTCGAAGCGTTGCTAAAGCAGTTTCATCCGTGGCGCAAGGGGCCGTACCACATCCACGGCGTGCATATCGACACCGAATGGCGGTCGGACTGGAAGTGGGATCGCGTGCGGCCGCATCTCCAGCCTCTGGAAGGCCGCACCATTCTCGATGTTGGTTGCGGCAATGGCTACCACTGCTGGCGGATGCTTGGAGAAGGCGCAAAATTGGTTGTCGGCATCGACCCCTCTCCCCTATTTATCTGCCAGTTCTTTGCGATGAAACACTTTATACAGAACCCATGGGCGTGGGTGCTGCCACTCGGCATCGAGGAGGTTCCGGATGCGCCGGAAGCATTCGATACCGTCTTTTCCATGGGTGTTTTATATCACCGCAAATCGCCGATGGAGCATATCGAGCGGTTAAAGTCGTTCCTGCGCCCCGGCGGCGAGATGGTGATTGAAACGCTGGTCGTCGACGGCCCGGAAGGCTATTCGCTGACTCCGAACGGACGCTACGCAAAAATGCGAAACGTCTGGTTCATCCCCACCCCCGAAACGCTGGAATATTGGATGCACCGCTGCGGTCTGAAGAATATCCGCACGGTCGACATCACCACTACCTCCACCGACGAGCAACGCTCCACCAACTGGATGACCTTCGAGTCGCTCCCCACCTTCCTCGACCCCGCCGACCCGACCAAAACCGTCGAAGGCCACCCCGCCCCCAACCGCGCGGTTGTGGTTGCCACGGCGTAGCCACAACCGGCAAATTCCATTCTATTCCCATGTATTCAGTGCCCCCTTTTCATCGCTGGATGCAACACGTATTAATTTCTGTTTTTTTGTCCCTATTTTTTGCATGGGCACGTCTCTTGTATAAATAACCAACCCGGCCACATTCACACCGTGGCCACGATGACGGCGAAGCGACTAGATTTGCCGGTCTAGTGGAAAGTTAAATTTCGACTGTTGCTGTTTTAGACGACATAAGGAAACAAGAGTGAGCCTAAGGGTTCACGACTCGGAGCCATCGATGAAACCTATCCCCTATATTTTTCTGTTGCTACCCTCCCTTGTGGTTGGTCAACAGTTTACCGTACCCACGCCGGTGATTGAGGAAACTTCTGCTCTCGCATTTGTGTCTACACTCGCGGCCGCACCTGCACCCGTGCCTGCCCCCGCACCTGAACCCGCACCAGCGCCGGTTGTTGAGAAAACTGACGTTTCCGTACCTGCCCCCGCACCTGCCCCCGTGCCTGCGCCTGCCCCCGCACCTGCCCCCGTGCCTGCGCCTGCCCCCGCACCTGCACCTGCACCCGTGCCTGCGCCCGACCCCGCACCCGCATCC
>DAOVNC010000112.1 GCA_030630445.1 Kiritimatiellales bacterium
GCCGCACTTTTCAACCGACGTTTACAAGAATACTATATGAAAATGAAAGGGAGGTTTTTGTGCTGTTTGGTATCCTTTTCGTTGCAGGTTTTCCATGGGAACGCAGATCGGATATCCGCGCTACAAGTAGACTCGAAATGGTGCCGGAAGAAGGGGCGTCCATTGATCTTGGTGTTCATCAGGATTAATCCTGTTCACTTTCAGCTCGGTGCGTACGGCATTAACTAACGGGAGCACGGCCCATGGGATGCGGGCCCAGACCTAGCTCTTGACCAACTATGAAGCCCACTTGAGTTGTAGCTTTTTGTGGTGCAAGGCGCAGTCCCTGAGGTAGAGGTTGATCAGGCTCTGGTAGGGCATGCCGAGTTCCTCGGCCAGCGACTTGAAGTATGCAACCGTCGATTTGTCGAGGCGCATGGTCACGGGCTGTTTCAATTCCTTGATGTAGGGATTTTTCTTCCCCTTCATTTTGCTGAAATCATAATGCTCTCTCATAATTCAACTCCAGTAGTCTGCTTGCTCACGTTTGTCGGCTTTGCGGGCTGAGATGATTCGGATCACCGAATCCTCCTCGCGGTGGCAGTGGCATACAACGAGTACGCGAAGCGTAAAGCTCATTCCGAGCATCAGGAAACGATCCTCGTCTTTGGAGTGGTCGGGATCAAAGAAGCGAATGGCGTTTTCGTCGAGAAACACCGTCTGAGCCTCCTCGAAGGAGACCTTGTGCTTCCGTACATTCTCCCGTGCCTTCCGTTTGTCCCACTCGAACCTAATGCCACACATGCGTACACTGTACGTATCATCGATGGCGAGGGTCAAGTCCTTTCCGGAGCTAGACGACCCCTTTCTTTCCGCTGATCCGTAGCGCAAGAAAGAAGGATCCGGTCTTTGATCGTTGTATTCATAAGGATTAATCCTGTTCTCTTTCAACTCGGTGCGTGCGGCATTAACGGGAGCACGGCCCATGGGATGCGAGCAATGTCTAATATCCAGACCTGACCCCGATGTTTAGCACCTGCAAGGCATGTGTGGAAACGTCCGCGTCCCCAAGCAGGCCATCTACCTAGTTTCCGACATCATGAGCAACCAATTACGCTTCCACAAAACCAAAGGCCGCACGCCCCAGCGCTTCCTGCATCACAAGGGCTTCCTTGACGCCTTTCTCTACTTCAAGCTTTCCGCCAAAGCCCACAACCGCAACGAAGAGCTGCTCGCCTACTGGGCCGACCGGCGGGCCGCAAAGAAAAAATAGTGACCCAGCAACTACACATCGGCGTTCTCGGACCCCAATGAACCCCTTTTCCGTCCGCGCACGACAAGGCTCGCCCGACCTGCGGCATGCCGATCCTTGAAATATTCAAGTTAGCAAGATTGGAGAAGCGCGGGATCCAAAATAGTGCTACAACCATTTTCATCAGACAGGAGAACGGCGATGCGCGAAGATACGATAACCGATTATGACGAGCGGATGAACCGGGTACTGGCGTATATCCAGCAAAATCTCGACCAGTCGCTTTCACTCGAAACCATCGCGGCGCAGGCCTGCTTTTCGCCGTTCCACTTCCACCGGATTTTTTCCGCCTACGTGAATGAAACGCTCAACGGATATGTGCGGCGGCTGCGGCTAGAAAGCGCGGCCGCCCGGCTCTACCATTCGCATGGGAGCATCGCGGAAATTGCCCTGTCGGCTGGCTACGAGACGCCCGGTGCGTTCAGCAAGGCCTTTAAGCAGCATTTTGGCATGAACCCATCCGGGTTTCGGAAACAGCGGTCGGTTTATGAACGGCCTGCCATGGGAAATTTGAAACCCGTAAAAAGAGAGGAGCAGATCATGGACGTGGAAATCAGGGAACTCGAAGAGATGGAAGTGCTGTATGTCTGCAAAACGGGCGCATACGAAAAGGCCGCCTGCGCCGCATGGCGAACGCTTTGCTTTTTTGCCGGGCCTCGACGCTTGCTCACGCCGCAGACCACTTTCGTCGGCATCGGGTTGGATGATCCAAAAGTGACCCCGGCGGAGAAGCTACGCTACAACGCCTGCATCTCCATCGATCATCCGGTCACGCCGCGCGGCAAGGTGGGCCTACAAACGATTGCCGGCGGACGCTACGCGGTCTTCCTGCACAAAGGGCCGTACACCGACCTGTCCCAAGCATACGACAAGGCCTATGGAAAGTGGCTGCCCGAAAGCGGCGAGGAGCTACGCGAGGTGCCGTGCTTCGAGCTGTACCTCAATGACGCCCGGAAAACCCCGCCCGAAGAGCTGCTGACGGAAATACATGTTCCGATCAAATGAGCACGCCTTCCATGGCGGAAAGGAAGGCCGCAACTGGTTATCAACAGCACTAAAAGCATGGAAGCGAAGTAGCCGACGGGAAAGCGGTGTCGCCCGTTGGTTGCCACCGCACTCCAGAAATTATGCCTACAACGCGGAGAGGGCGGCGTTGAAGGTGGGGCTGGGGCGCATGGCCTGGGTGGCGAGTTTTTCGTCGGGGCGGTAGTAGCCGCCGATGTCCATGGCGACGCCTTGGACGCTGATCAATTCACCGGCGATCTTGGCTTCGTTGGCCGCCAGGGTTTCGGCAAGGGGCGCAAAGCGTGCTTTGAGTTCGGCATCCTTATCCTGAGCGGCGAGGGCTTGTGCCCAGTAGAGTGCGAGATAGAAGTGGCTACCCCGGTTGTCGAGCTCGTTGACCTTGCGCGACGGCGACTTGTTTTCTTCGAGGAATTGAGTGGTGGCTTCGTCGAGGGTGTCGGCAAGCACCTGAGCCTTCGCGTTGCTGAACACCGCGGCGAGGTGCTCGAGCGATACGCCGAGGGCAAGGAACTCCCCGAGGGAATCCCAGCGCAGGTGGTTTTCCTTTTCGAATTGCTGGACGTGTTTCGGAGCGGAACCGCCGGCCCCGGTTTCGAAGAGACCGCCGCCGTTCATGAGCGGAACGATGGACAGCATTTTCGCGCTGGTACCCAGCTCGAGGATCGGGAAGAGGTCGGTCAGGTAGTCGCGAAGGACATTACCGGTAACAGAGATCGTGTCCTCCCCTGCCTTGGCGCGTGCCAGAGTGAAGCGAGTCGCCGCTTCGGGTGCCATGATTTGAATGTCGAGACCTTCCGTGTCGTGGTCCTTGAGATAGGTTTCGACCTTGGCGATAAGCTGTGCGTCATGCGCACGAGCGGCATCGAGCCAGAAGATGGCCGGCGCGCCGGTCTTGCGGGCACGTTTCACTGCAAGCCTCACCCAGTCGCGGATCGGCGCGTCCTTCACTTGACAAGCACGCCAGATATCGCCTTTTTCGACTTCGTGCTCAAAGAGCACGTTGCCCGTAGCGTCACTTACGCGAACGGTGCCGGCATCGGAAATTTCGAACGTCTTGTCGTGGGAGCCGTATTCTTCAGCCTTCTGCGCCATGAGCCCGACATTTGGGACCGTGCCCATCGTGCGAGGATCGAACGCACCGTTCTTTTTGCAGAAGTCGATCGTCTCGTGATATACGCCGGCGTAGCAGCGATCAGGAATCACGAAATTGGTATCCTGAAGCTGGCCCGCCTTGTTCCACATTTGACCGGACGTGCGGATTGCGGCGGGCATGGATGCATCGACGATGATATCGCTCGGCACGTGCAGGTTGGTGATCCCCTTATCGGAATTTACCATGGCCATGTCCGGGCTGTTGACGTACACCGCAGCAATATCGGCTTCGATCTCGGCCTGCTTTTCGGCAGGCAGGCTTTTGATTTTTTCGATGAGATCGCCGAAGCCGTTCTTTACGTCGACGCCGAGGGATTTGATCGTGTCGGCGTGCTTTTCGAAGACGTCCTTAAAGAAGACCGTCACGGCGTGGCCGAAGATGATCGGGTCCGAGACCTTCATCATCGTCGCCTTCAGGTGGAGAGAGAAGAGCACATCGCCTGCCTTGGAGGCGGCAATCTGGCCCGCAAGGAATTCATTGAGGGCGGCGGCGCTCATGAACGTCCCGTCGAGCACTTCGCCTGCCTGAAGCGCGAGGCCCTCTTTAAGCACCGTGACGCTGCCGTCGGCGGCAACGAGTTCGATCTTCGCAACCGTGGCTTCGGGGATCGTTGCGGACTTTTCGTTGCCGAAGAAATCGCCGCCGGACATGCTGGATACGCGCGACTTGGAGTCTGCACTCCATGCCCCCATGGGGTGTGGATGGGTTTGGGCATATTTCTTCACCGCGACGGCTGCGCGGCGGTCGGAGTTGCCTTCGCGGAGCACGGGATTGACCGCGCTACCCTTGATCTTGTCGTAGCGGGCCTTCGCGGATTGCTCGGCTTCGGTCTTGGCAACTTCGGGATAATCAGGAAGGGCAAAGCCCTTGGCTTGGAGTTCCTTGATCGCCGCATTCATCTGCGGAACGGAGGCGCTGATATTCGGCAGCTTGATGATGTTGGCATCTGGAGCCTTCGCAAGTTCACCCAATTCGGAAAGTGCGTCTCCGACGCGCTGCTCTTCGGTCAAAGCATCCGGGAAATTTGCAAGGATACGGCCCGCCAGGGAAATATCACGAGTTTCGACCGCCACACCTGCCGCACGGGTGTACGCTTCAATGATCGGAAGCAGGGAGTGCGTGGCAAGGGCCGGGGCTTCGTCTGTGATCGTGTAGATGATTTTGGCTTTATCGTTCATAGGGTTTTCTTCCATTTAGTTTTTACTCGTGCTCTGCCTGAATCATTAGCGACCCCGTGTTTTTATTCACCCTGTGGGTGTAGCGCGTGCCTCCCGTAGGGGGCGCGCCCTCTGCAAGCAGAGAGGCCCGCACTACACACCTTCGCGAGAAAGTCGCTAATGATTCAGGTGCTCTGGAAAGCTGCTTATAAAAGCTGGAGTCTGCATTGAAAAGTTGTGATTGTACCAAAAGTTGGTCTTTTTCCAAGGATGCGCACAAACCAAAGTTCGAGGATCGAAATTGGAGGAAAGCATTATGGCATACGACAAGATTGCAGTGCCTGCAGCGGGCGAAAAAATTACAATGGGCGAAGACGGTCACCTGCAGGTTCCCGACCACCCGATCATCCTCTTTATGGAAGGCGACGGCATCGGGGTCGACATTACCCCTCCAATGAAACAGGTCATAGATGCTGCGGTTGAAAAGGCCTACGGCGGTGAAAAGGAAATCGAATGGCTGGAAATCTACGCGGGCGAAAAGGCCGTCGACACCTATGGCGGCGAAACCTGGCTACCGAATGAAACGCTGGATGCGATAACCGAATATGTCGTGGCCATCAAAGGCCCGCTGACCACTCCTGCCGACGGCGGCATCCGCAGCCTCAACGTGGCGCTTCGCCAGTTGCTCGACCTCTACGCCTGCCAGCGGCCCGTCCGCTGGTTCGAAGGCGTCCCCTCCCCCGTCAAACGCCCGGAACTGATCGACATGGTGGTCTTTCGCGAAAATTCGGAAGACCTCTACACCGGCATCGAATGGCAGGAGGGTACCCCGGAAGCGCGGGAGGTCATCGAATTCCTGCAGGACAGGATGGGCGTCACGAAGATCCGCTTCCCGCAAACCTCCGGGATCGGCGTCAAGCCGGTATCGCAAGAAGGTACCTACCGCCTCGTGAAGGCCGCCATCCAGTATGCCATCGACAACGACCGCGATTCCGTGACGCTCGTGCACAAGGGCGACATCATGAAATTTACCGAAGGCGCGTTCCGCGACTGGGGCTATGAAACCGCCGTCAACGAATTCGGCGCCATCCCGCTCAACGGAGAACCGCGGCACGTTATCACGCTGGGGAACCGCGAGATTGTGGTCAAGGACGTCCTGGCCGATGCCATGCTCCAACAAATCCTCACCCGTCCGGCCGAGCATGACGTGATCGCCACGCCCAACCTCAACGGCAACTACATCTCCGACGCACTTGCGGCCTGCGTCGGCAGCATCGGCATGGCGCCGGGCGCAAACATTAACTACGACACCGGCGTCGCCCTCTTCGAAGCCACGCACGGCACCGCGCCGGAATATGCGGGACAGGACAAGGCCAACCCCGGATCGCTCATCCTCTCCGCCGAAATGATGCTGCGCTACATGGGCTGGACGAAAGCCGCCGACCTCATCATCAAAGGCATGGATGGCGCGATTGGCCACAAGAAGGTAACCTACGACTTCGAGCGACTGATGGACAACGCCACCCTGCTCAAGTGCAGCGAGTTCGGCCAGGCCATTGTCGACAGCATGTAGGAGGGAAGGCCTTAGGTTGTTTTATGCGCGCTTGCGCATGAGGCAGATCCATGCTCGGGGAGGATTGTCTTGGTCGGATCCAAAGTGCCCGGCTTCGAGCGACAGGATTTCAAAACGGGATTCGACGGCTGCGGCCACCTCGGCAGCGGTGAGCTGCGGGGGGCCAACCTCCCTTTCGGGTTCATCGGCATTGCCAATCAGCGATAGCCATAACCCCGCTTCGGTCAAATGGTCGGCAACGTTTTGCGCAAACCGGCGACGGTCGGCTTCACCATCGATGCAATGCAGGCATCCGCGATCGAATACAAAGCCAAAAGGTAGGCCGGGAAGTTGGTCTTCCAGAAAGTCCGCCGTCATAAATGTGCACTTCACTTCGGCCGCGGCGGCTTTTGCCTGCGCCCGCTCGACCGCCGTTTTGGAAAGATCGCAACCGGTTGCCGCGAACCCCTGCCGGGCCATCCAGATGGAGTTCTCGCCGGTTCCACAACCGATATCCAGCACCTTGCAGGGTCCAATTGGCCATCGCTTGACCCAAGCAATCAGGTTGCCGTCCGGCATGCCGTGATCCCATGGCATGTTGCCGGTTTGATATCGTTCCTCATAGTCCATATCCATGCGCAAACCCTGCTCGTGGTTCGATCATAAATCCAGCAGATTGTGAAATACCGACGGACGCCATGCTCAAATTACAAAGGAGCCGCCGCATATCAACTATGCGACGGCTTTTTATCCTATGGGGAGAATGCCTTGGAAACTACCTTACGGTCGTAAAGGACCATTCTGTTCCGGTTGTTGTTCCCGCTGCGTTCACTTCATCGATCCGCCAGTAATACTTGACCTTGTTAGCCAATGTGCCGGGCGCAAATGTAGTTCCGGTCTGGTTGCCCATAAAGGCAGGGCTACCCGCTACCGTGCCAAAATAGACGTTGTGCGAAACCGTATCGCTACCGGCCACCCAGCTCAACGTTGGCGTGGTTGTGACATCGCGAGCCCGAAACACGGGATTCGGACTACTGGCGATTCCCGGCAACGGAACGACGTCTTCGTCCACGGTAATGTTGAGCGTCGCGGTATCGCTGCCGCCAGTGGCATCCACCTGCACCGTGAAGGCGTTCAGGCCAACATCGCCCGCGAGCGGCGTACCCGAGAGCGTACCGTCGGATGCCACGTTCAGCCACGTCGGGCCGGAGACCTTCGAGAAGGTCATCGGGTCGCTTTCCGGGTCGCTGGCGTCGCCCGCGATGGACGCGCTGTAGGCCGCATTCTCGGTGCCGTTGGCCGTGCTGAACGGATCGGCCGTGAAGGCCGGCGGCAGGTTGGGTGCCGCTACCGTGGTGAACGACCAGACCGGGCCGGCGGTGGTTCCGGTGTTGTTCAGCTCGTCCACCGCCCAATAGTAGATCGTGCCATTGAGCAACGCGCCGGGATCGAAGGTCGTTCCGGGTTGGTTGCCCTGGAAGACAGGAGAGGCACTGGTGCCGAAGTAGATATCGTGCGAGGCCGTCATCAACCCTGCAATCCAACCCAACTGGGCATCCACCACAACATCCGTTGCGCCATTCGCCGGAGCCGGTGCCGAGACAATGTTCGGAGGCACCGTGCTTTCTTCGGATACTATGAACAAGGCATCCACACTGATCGTATCGAGCTGCGTGTTGCTGTCGGTGCGGTCAGCATCCAGCACGCGGACGTAGACCGTTCCGTTCAAGCCGCTCGGCAATGCGTAGTACTGCACCGTATTGTCATCCGCCGTCTTCGCGACCGTAACCATATCGGTGTAGTCCACATCGTCCGTGGAGTAGGCGAAGATAAAGTTGTCGCCTTCGCTGTTGGCCGAATGGTGCGCCTCGACGTATAGGGTCACCAGCTCCGCACCGGTCACGTTGAACACCCACTTGTGCTCCAGTGCCGACGTGTTGCCGTTGATCACTTCCGTGATGGCCTGATAGGTGTCGTCGTTCACCTCGACATCGGCCAGTGTGCCGGAAACGGATCCCAAGACCGCGATATCCGAAGCCGCCGAATCCGTCACGAACCCCGGCTGGGCCGATGCTTCGCCACTGTTGGCCGACTCGTTTGCATTGGCGTCCGAGGCCGTGACCACATAGTAATACATGGTGTGGTTGGCCGCTGTGCTGTCGGTGTAGTCGCTGGTGGCCACGCCGGTCGCGATCACGGCATACTCGCTTCCACTGGTGATGCTACGATAGACGGTGTAGCTGTCTAGATCCAACTCCGTGTTGTCCGCCCAATCCAGATCGACCAACCCGATGCCCTCCAGCGCGCTCAGTCCTGCGGGAGCTGCGGGAGGCGTGGTGTCGGCGGTAACCGTAATGTTGAGCGTCGACTGATCCGTGCCGCCGTTGCCATCGTCCACCTGCACCGTGAAGGCGTTTGCACCGACGTCGCCGGTGGCCGGGGTGCCGGACAGCATGCCGTCCGCCGCCACCGAAAGCCAAGCCGGGCCACTCGCTTTCGAGTAGGTCAGCGGATCGCTATCCGCATCCGTCGCACTGCCAGTGATCGTGTCGCTGTAAGCCTCGGCTTCCGTCGCATCCTGCTTGTTGATCGGATCGGCAGTGAAAACCGGGGGGGTGTTAGGCTCGCCACTGCTAAAAACACCTACCAGCAGGTGGTCAATATTGCCGCCAGATGAACCGATTGCCGTGGTACGCACAGTGTTATCGCCTGCATTCAGTGTTACCGGCACTGTTGCGGTATAATCCCAAGTAGTCCAAGCACCCGTAGCCGGGAAACTCAGGGACGAAGCGACAACCTGGCCATTAACCTGGACCTCCAAAGGACGGTCACCGGATGAGAGTGCATAACGAAATGACAACTCGGCCTCGCCCGCCGCTGCCGCACTAACGGTCCACTCAATGTAATCACCTGAGGCATTTACATAGTCCACAAAGCCCGTA
>DAOVNC010000229.1 GCA_030630445.1 Kiritimatiellales bacterium
GGTGATGCTCTCAAGGGGGCGGGATCGTTCACCGCCGACGCTCTTGGAACTTTAACCGGTGGCGCCACCGACAAGCCGGGAAAACACCTCGAACTCGACAAGCAACCCGATGAAACCGCCGAAACAGAGGCCGTCGCGGAAGAACCTAAAGAGGAGAAAAAGCGCCGCCTCTTCAAAAGGCGGAGCAGTCCCGGCAGGCACTTTTAAAAGAATCGGGAACGCAGGAAATCCCGGGAACGCCGAGCACCAACTCGGCATCCCCTGTCCCCTGCGCCGAGCTGGTGCTCGGCGCTCCCGGGACTTCCCCCTACTTGAGGTGGGTCTTGAGGCCTTTTCCGATGGAGTAGACCTCAAAGCCGATCTCGAAGAGGGCTTGGTGGTCGAGCATGTTGCGGCCGTCGAAGATGAAGGCGGGCTTGGCCATGGAATCGTAGATCCGCTGGTAGTCGAGCTCCTTGTATTCCTTCCAGTCGGTGAGGATTGCGACGGCATGCGCGCCTTCGGCGGCGGCGTAGGGATCTTTCTCGAAGTCGATCTGGTCGAGCAGGTCCGGCATTTCGAGCTTGGCGTTTTCGATGGCCTTGGGGTCGGAGACGACCACTTTGGCGTGTTCCCCGACCAGCTTCCGGCAGACCTTGATGGCGGGGCTCTCGCGGGTATCGCCGGTGTCGGCCTTGAAGGCGAAACCAAAGATGGCGATGCGCTTGCCGGCAATGGTGTTGAACATGTTGTGGAGCATGTTCGTGACGAAACGCGTTTCCTGATACTCGTTCATGATAACGACCTGGCGCCAATAGTCAGCTGGCTCCTGGAGGCCATAGCTCTCGCAAAGGTAGACGAGGTTGAGGATGTCTTTCTTGAAGCAGGATCCGCCAAAGCCGATGCTGGCCTTGAGGAACCTGGAGCCGATGCGACTGTCGGTTCCGATGGAATGCGCCACTTCGCCGACATCGGCCTCGGTGGCCTCGCACAGGGCGGAGATGGCGTTGATGGAACTGACGCGCTGGGCGAGGAAGGCATTGGCGGTGAGCTTGGATAGTTCGGCCGACCAGACGTTGGCGGTCAGGATGCGCTCGCGCGGGATCCACGTTGCGTAGATGTCGACGAGCGTCTGCAAGGCCTTTTGGCCGGAGGGGGTTTCGTGGCCGCCGATCAACACGCGGTCGGGATTTTCCAGGTCGGCGATGGCGGTGCCTTCGGCGAGGAACTCGGGATTGGAGAGGACTTCGAAATGGACCGGATTGTCGCCACTATGCAGGACGCGCTCCATGGCCTCGGCGGTGCGGACGGGCAAGGTGCTTTTTTCGACGATGATCTTGTCGGTGGTGGAAACCTCCTTGATGCGCCGCGCGCAGAGTTCCCAGTATTGAAGGTCGGATGCAAAGCCCGCGCCTTCACCGAAGGTCTTGGTGGGCGTGTTGACGCTGACGAAGACGATGTCGGCATCAATGATGGCCTGGTCGACCTCGGTGGAAAAGAAGAGATTGCGGCCCAGCGCTTCCTTGACGACCTCGTCGAGACCGGGCTCGTAGATCGGGAGGTCGTCGGTCTGCCAAGCGGCAATGCGCGATGCATTGATATCGACAACGGTGACCTGGACGTCGGGGCATTTCTTGGCAATCATCGCCATGGTGGGTCCGCCGACATACCCGGCGCCGATGCAGCAAATTTTCGTCATCTTGTTTTCTCCGTTATTAGATTCCAATATTGCTCAGCGCCGTCATCACTTGGTTGATAAGCGCAGTGATGCGGGGGTGCTCGACTTCAAACTCGTCGGCCTCGCGCTGGAGGGTTTCGACCAGATCCTGCAGGGCTTCGGGCGTGTAGCGCTCGATGCCTTCGCGGGCTTGCTCCAGCTTCTCTTCGAGAAAGCCGGTTTCCTTTGGCGTTTGCTCCAGTTCGCTCTTCAGTTCGCTGATTGTCTGCTTTACTTGCTTATGCGGCATGCGGCACCCCGTCTTTCTTGTTTATACGAAAAGGGGCATCTTGATTAAAAACACGGCTCACCGCCAGTTTTAATCTTTTAAAATCCGAGCGTAGATTTCCCGCATCTGCGTAGCGACAAGGGGCCAGTCGTAGCGGGAGGAAGCCTCCTCGAATGCGCGCAACGCAAGCGCGGCGCGGAGATTGCCGTCCACCGCCAGTTCAGTCATGCATTCGACAAATTGCGGTTCGTTGTCCGGCTCTACAAGCAGACTGTTTTCGCGATCGGTGCAAAACCCCGGGATGCCGCCAATTCCATGGGCCACGACGGGGATGCCCGCCGCCCACGCTTCGAGGATCACAATGCCAAACGGCTCGTGGCGGGAGGCCAGCACAAACATTTCGGCGGCCTTGTATGCACTTGGAAGCAAGGGATCGCCCGGAGCCAGCCCGGGAATGACCCGCACCACATCCTTCAAACCCAGTTTGTCGATCTCAGCCAACACCTTTTCGTGGTACGCCTCGACGGTCACCGCCCCGATGAGTACGAGCCGATGGTCGGGATGGTCCTTGGCAAAACGGGCAAAGGCCCTGACCAGACCCTTCTGGTTCTTCTGATAGTCGATGCGTGAAACGCAGAGCACGATTTTTTCCGTCGGATGGAAGCCGTAGGCCGCGCGGAAGGCATCGCCATCCGCCTTGGCGAATCGCTCGACATCCACACCGTTGGGAACATGGAACACCTTCTTGAACGGATAGCGTCGCTTCACTTCCCGGTATTCGTTTTCGCCGACGCAGATGATGGCATCGGCATCGTTGGGCACGCGCCGCGCACCCAGCAGGAAGCCAAACACCTTCCCCCATTCCAACTTGCCGCGGAAGGGCTCGGTCATTTTTTCGGTCTGTTCGTCTGGCACGGTAAAGTAGCCGCCATGGATGCTGACGACGAATGGAATACCTTTGATCTTGGCCACGGTGCGCGCCATGCCGCCGAGGCGGTGCTGGACGTGCGTGTGGATGACGGAGAGGTTTCTTTCCTTGAGCAGGCCAAAGAACAGCGGGAGCGACAACGGGCTGCCGCCCTTGAGCCGCAGCTTGGCCTTGGCCTCGGGGGATAGCCCAACCCATGGAAGCACATAGCGGAAGCGCCTTACCGGAACCTTGCCCAGCATCTGGAGGCCGGGCCGTGCAAACATGTCCGTGCAGAAGATGGGGCTTTCGATTCCCTGCCTGATCAGTTCGCGCGACACGTTGAATACCACGCTCTCGGTACCGCCCCACTTTTTGGGAACGCATCGCCGCATGACATGTGCTATCTTTTTTGGTTCAGCCATAACACAGCCAACCTAGAAGATCCCCTCGGAGCATTAAAGCTAAAGCAGCGGGATTCAAAGCTATGTTTTTGTTTGCCGGTTCCAACCCAAACCGTATAGTGCGCACCATCTGGACTGTTATGATGAATTTGCTACATAGGCTTCCGACGATCGCCATGGCCGCACTGTTTGCCGGGAACCTGCTTGCCGCCCCGCTTAGCGACGAAGAGCGCGCGTACCTCGAAAACAAAGGTGAAATCGTTTTTGTTTCGCAGCCGAACCATGCCCCGTTCGAGTTTATCCGCAAGAAACATCTGAGCGGCATGAATGTCGAACTGGCACAGTGGATGGCGGCCGATATGGGCTTTAAGATCCGCTTTGAAACCGCCCCGCTCACCGAAGCGCTTGAGATGCTGCGCAGTGGGCAGGTGGATGCCATGACGAGCCTGTTCTACACCCGGACGCGCGATTCCGAATTTAATTTTTCCACCACCCTCAAGCTTACGCCCATCACCCTCTTCGTGCGTAGCGACCGCGAGGATATTGCCGATATCCACGATCTGGAAGGCTTGCGCGTCGTCATCATGGGCTCTAGCCACGCCCTGGAAATCCTCCAACGCCGCAACGTGACCTGCCGAACCCGGTTTATGCCGACTATGGAGGAGTGCATCGCCCTCGTGGTTGCAGGGGAGGTTGACGCAATGGTCGGCAACGAACTCGTTACCCAGCATTACCTCTATTCCTCGGAATCCATCGGTCTCAAACTGGTCGGCGATCCTCTCTTCACCGCCCGGCTCTGCATGGCGGTGCGGCAGGATAACGATATCTTGCTCGGCATCCTCAACAAGGGGATCGCCCACGCGCAAAAGAGCGGCATGCTCTACAAGATCCAAGGCAAGTGGCTGGGTTCGGAATACTCGAAGAATCGCCTCCCGTTGCGCACCTACCTGCTGATCGTATCCCTGGGCGCGGCGCTCGTCACCGGGCTTGTTTTAATGATTCTTCTGTGGAACCGGAAGTTGCGCCAGAAAGTGGAAAAGCACACTCGGCAATTTGCCGATAGCGAGGAACGCCTGCGCCAGTTCTTCGAGAATTCACCAGATGCCGTCTTCGTGCTGGAAAAAGAGGGTGGCATCGTCGCCGTGAATTCCCGCGCCTGCACGTTCGTGAAAATGAAAAAAGGGGAGCTCCTGTCCAAGACCATCTATGATCTTGCCCCGGAAGATCAGCATGCCGCTGTGCGGGAAAACCTCGAAATGTGGTTTTCCGGAAAGCTGCAACTCTGCGAGGGATTCAGTCAGGCCTCCGACGGAAACGTTACCCCTATCGAGATGACCGGAAACCTGCTGAAGCTCCAGAGACTCCCCGTTCTCCAGATCCATGCCCGCGATATCACCCTGCGCAAGGAAGCCGAAGAAAAGCTGCACGCCGCTCGGAAACTGGCGGAAAAAGCTAGGGAAATGGCCGAAAATGCCACGGAAATGGCAGAGACCGCCAGCCATGCCAAAAGTGAATTCCTCGCCAACATGTCGCACGAAATCCGCACCCCGCTCAATGGCATCGTGGGCATGGCGGAACTGCTGGACGACACCCCCCCGCTCACCCGTGAACAGCAAAACTGCACCGAAACCATCCTGCAGTCCACCACCGGCCTGCTGAGCATCATCAACCATGTGCTCGACATCTCCAAGATCGAGGCGGGGCAAATGGATGTGCGCATTTCGAGCATTGATCTGCGAGACCTGTGCGACAAGGTCTTTGATCAGTTCAGTGCCCCGGCGAAAAAGATCGGCGTTGCGCTGCATTGTGCATGCACAGACGATGTACCGTTATATGTCGAAGGGGATGAAGGTTTAATCGAGCAGGTCGTGATCAACCTCGTTGGAAATGCCCTCAAGTTCACCCACAATGGTTCCATCACCCTGAATATCGAGTGCCGAAAGAAAGGACCGGGCGGCGCGGAATTGCACTTCCAAGTGATCGACACCGGCATCGGCATCCCAAAGGGAAAGCAGGCCACCATCTTTGAAAAATTCATCCAGGCCGACGGATCGACCAAACGGATGTATGGCGGCACCGGCCTCGGACTCGCCATCTGCAAGCAACTCGTCGAACTACTGGGCGGAACGATCGGGTTAATCAGTTCCACCGGACAGGGTTCAACCTTCTTCTTCAGCCTCGTCCTCCCGCAGGCCAGCCATCCGGCCCAACTCAAAGATCCTCGCGCAGACAAGGTGCCCGAGATGCGTGCAGATATAAAGGTCCTGTTGGTCGAAGACAACAAGGTGAACCAGAAGGTCGCCATGGCCATCTTGCGCAAGGCAGGCTGCCAAGTGGATGCGGTCGAAAATGGGCAGGACGCCATCCAGCAAGTAGCAAAACAGGCCTATGATATTGTACTAATGGATTGCCAGATGCCGGTGATGGATGGTTTCGAAGCCACCGCACAGATTCGCGCCATGGGCGGAGCCGTTGCACAAACACCGATCATTGCCATTACCGCCCATGCCATGAAGGACGACCGGAAGAAGTGCCTTGACAGCGGCATGAACGACTATATATCCAAACCCGTCAGCCGCAATGAACTCATTGCGCTCATCAATAAATACGCGGGATGACATGACCCCCTTCTGGGAAACCAAAAAACTCCGGGCGCTAACCGGATCCGAATGGGAATCCCTGTGCGACGGATGCGCCAAATGCTGCGTGCACAAACTCGAAGACGAAGAGTCCGGAGAGATCCACTACACCTGCGTCGCCTGCCGAATGCTCGACATCAATACGTGCCGTTGCACCGACTATCCCAACCGCCACGAAACCGTCCCCGACTGCGCCGTGCTCTCGGTCGACCAACCCGAGCATTTCCAATGGATGCCCGAGACCTGCGCCTACCGCCTATTGCACGAAGGCAAGCCCTTGCCCGACTGGCATCCGCTCATCACCGGCAACC
>DAOVNC010000416.1 GCA_030630445.1 Kiritimatiellales bacterium
ATCCGGAACCCCCCGTCTACGGCCCGCGCGTGCTCGGTATTGATTTCAACAGAAACGAAGCCCTCGGCTCACCCAGCCAGTCGCTGTTCCGTATCATTTCCGGCTCCACGACGCAGGGGAACAACAGCGCTTCCTACGCAAAAACGATCGGTGCCAGCGTCGTTACCATTTCCCAGCCGGGTTCCGTTGCACTTGAGTTCCGCGGCGCCAATACCGACAGCTACCGCGCCATTCCGGGTGGCGATACTTCAATTTCTTTCCTTGTTGCGGACTTCATCGCGACCCGGGAAGGTGCGCTTGAAATCAGCATTTTCAATCTTCCGGCCGGCGACTATGTCTTTCGTTCCTACCATCTCGACACGGTCACGGGAGCCGACCTCGGCTTTGCGCAGGGAGCCGCCTCCACGACACCCAACACCATCGAGGCCCGCATCGGCGGCATCCTGAAAGGCTCCATCCAGCCCACGGCGCTGGGTTCGGCGGGATTGAACACCACCTTTATCGACAATTCCCAAGTTCCCACATTGGTCTTTTCATTCACGCACGATGGCTCAAGCCCGCTGGTCATTGCGCTTTCGAGCACCGAAACCAACGGGGCAGACTCCTTTCTTTTTTTAAACGGATTTGAACTACTGGAACCCGCGCCATGAAAAACATCATTCCTTTTTTCGCCATTTGTATTGCAGCCAGCCTTCCGGTCATCGCAACGGCCGCACAGCCGCCCAACGTTCTCTTCATTGCGGTCGATGACCTGCGACCTGAACTCGGGTGCTATGGCGCCACCCACATGGTGACGCCAAACATTGATACGCTCGCCAGCCAGGGGCGTCTCTTTGGCCATCATTTCGTGGGCGTCCCGACCTGCGGCGCCTCGCGCTACGCACTCATGACGGGGTTACGCCCGACCGCCAGCACAGATCACAACGGCGCGTTCGTCGATCACATGCCCACCAGCGAACCGATCGACCCGGAAAGCTGGGTCGACCTGCTGCGCCGCAACGGCTGGAACACCGCATCCATCGGAAAAGTCACCCACGAACCAGACGGCTACCGCTGGAACGATAGCGGGACCTACGACATCGGTCGCTATGAAGCCACGTATCCCGAGATGCGCTTTTCGTGGAACGAAATCATTTGGGATCACGCCGAGTGGGGCGCACAGCGCTATCCTCTCTTCGCCTATGCCGGTGGAACGGGGCGCGTGCGGAACGTGACACCCGCGTACGAAATCGGGGTCGACGCCCAGGGGGCAAGCCTCGAAGACGACGCCTGTCCGGACGGCCAGATTGCCCAGGCGGTTATCGATAAGCTGCGCGAATTTTCCGATGACGGGCAACGCTTCTGCCTGAATGTGGGCTTCATGAAACCCCACCTCCCGTTCAATGCCCCGAAGAAATACTACGACCTCTACGACCCCGCTACGCTACCGGAGCCCAGCCCGGTGAACAAGCCAAGCGGAGCCAACAGCTCCACCACCGTTCAGGCGGGCGAACCCGGCGCCTACACCGGCATTGGCGACCGTGACGTACTCCGCCGTGCCTACTTCGCCAATGTTTCCTACATCGATGCGCAGGTCGGAAAAGTTCTCGCGGAACTGGATGCCCTTGGCCTTGCCGACAATACCATCGTCGTGCTCTGGGGCGATCACGGCTGGTGCCTGGACGACTATACCCTGCTCGGCAAGCACGTTGTTCTTGAGCGCGGCGTCCACTCGCCATTGATCATCCGTCCACCGGCAGGGGTATGCTCCGAAGCCTTCGACGGCATCCATGCCGATGGCGTAGTCGAAACGATCGACCTCTATCCCACCATTGCGGAGCTTTGCGGCATCTCCCTGCCCAGCAGTCCCGGTGGGTCGTCCCTCGTACCGCTGCTGCGCAATCCCTTCGCGCCCGGCAAAGACTCCGCCTACTCCCGCTACGGCAGCGTGCAGTCGGTTCGCACCGCCGACTGGAGACTCATCAAAGCATCCACCGCCGCCAGCGATCTGTACGATCTCGCCTCCTTCCCCTATGAATTAACCGATATTTCCGGAAGCAATCCCACTGTGGTCGGCGATCTCGAAAGCAAGCTCACCGTGCAGGGAACCCGACCGGGCATCATCTATTCGGATTGGGCGGAAGGCCACCCGGATCTCGCCGATCCGCTCGGCGATGCCGACTCCGACGGGGCCTTGAACTTTCTCGAATACAGCCTCGGAACGGATGCCTTGGATCCCGAGTCCTTCCCGACCGGCGCAATGGCCATCGAAGACCTTTCGGGACTGGGTTTCGGCACCCGGGAATATGTCTACAGCATTATGGTCGCAACCCCTCCCGACGATGTCCTGCTGGATGTGCTTTCCACGACCAATTTGCTTTCCAGCTGGAGTTCGACCCTCCTTGAATTCCTCGATGCCGACGACCTCGGAACCACGGATACCATGAGTTTGCGCTTTCGTCTCATATCATCCTCTGATCCATCCCACTTTTTTAAAATCAAAGCCGAGGGTCGATGATCGCTAAGGCTCCATCATCGAACTAGGTTATCCTCCAGAGGATATGCCCACCGAGGGCTGGTGCCCGAGCGGGGGCTTTTTGTGCTTCGTACTTTGCGCGGGTAAATACCAAGGCATCTTGCTTAGAAACACTCACCGAGCCTCCACTACATGTCCCTCAAGAACGCAACAAAGATAACGCGGTCCTGGCCGCCCCACCCAACGCCCAAACCAAGAAACCCGGATGTTATCCATATATGGACGATTTTATATTTTTTCGACATAAGGACTGGTAAACACCCGTGGGTTATCGTTTTGTGTCGGGAGATCGGGCGCATGGTCCTGCGGAGACGGGATCCGGAGCCAGATCCAAAAAGCCACAGAACCTCGTCGAAACCAAACTCGGAGTGGAATTATGATAAACTTAAAAAAAAACGTAACTACTCAGGTAGCGGCAACGTAGCCGGGCGGCCTCGAAACAATCCGGAAATCGATTCGAAGGCTCCAACCGCATTCTTCCGGGCGGTGCAGATGTAGCTCCGGATCCGGCAGAAGTCTTCGGAGTGCAGGGTG
>DAOVNC010000310.1 GCA_030630445.1 Kiritimatiellales bacterium
ATGTCTATTCCGGCCCGGTGGCCGCCAGCGCCTACGCCCGGCTGGAGCCGGCGGGGATCTCGCGCGTCGTGCTGGTCGGCCCGTCGCACCGCGTCCCCTTCCACGGGCTCGTGGCCACCGCCGCCGAGGCCTACGAAACCCCGCTCGGCCGCATCCCGCTGGAATCCGCTCCGTCGGATATTCCTCTCAACGAAACGGCGCACGCGCTTGAACATAGCCTCGAAGTCCATCTTCCGTTTTTGCAGGTGGTCTTGAATAAATTCACGCTGGTTCCACTCGTCGTGGGCGATGCCTCGAAAGAGGAGGTTGCCGAAATGCTCGCCACCCTGTGGGGCGGTCCCGAAACCTTGGTCGTCATTAGCACCGACCTCAGCCACTACCACGACTACCGCACCGCAAAACGACTCGACCAAGCCACATCCGATGCCATTCTTGCGTTCGATGCCGACGGGCTGGGCCTCGACAGCGCCTGCGGCCGCATACCGGTCGGAGGGCTGCTCCACCTCGCAAAACAGAAGGGAATGTCCATCGAACAGGTCGACCTGCGCAACTCCGGCGACACCGCCGGGCCGAAGGACCAGGTCGTTGGATACGGCGCCTATGTACTCTACTGAACAAAAAAACCAACTGTTGCGCATTGCGCGTTGCGCGATCGAACGCACTGAAATCCCCGAAGCGTCCGCGCCGGAATTGATGGAGGAACGCGCAACGTTTGTGACGCTGGAAATCGACGGGCGGTTGCGCGGCTGCATCGGAATGCTCGAAGCCTGCCGCCCGCTGGCCGAAGATGTCGCCGAAAACGCGTTTGCCGCCGCCTTTCGCGATCCGCGCTTCCCGCCGGTTTCACCCGCCGAACTCGACGACATCGAAATCAGCATCTCCGTGCTTTCGCCGCCGGAGGAGATGGTGTTTTCCTCCGAAGAGGCCCTACTGGAGCAGATCCGTCCCGGCGTCGACGGGCTCATTCTTCAGGACGGGTTTCGCAAGGGCACGTTTTTGCCGAGCGTGTGGGAACAGCTTCCCGAAAAAGCGTCGTTTTTCGAACACCTCAAACTAAAGGCCGGCCTCGCTCCCGGCCACTGGTCCGACACCCTGCGCGTCTTCCGCTATACCGCCGAATATGTCCAATAACAGGTACCGCTGTTATTCCACTCACTTCGGCAACTGGACGACCATCCCCATGATTCCATCGACAATGAATTGAATGGAGAGCGCCGCAAGCAAGACGCCGAGCAATCGCTTTACGATAGCATTTGCGGTTCCGCCCATGGCGTTGGCGATCTTGCGCGACAGCAGAAAGGCAGCCAGAGCCATAGACAGGATAATGACGCTGGCAAGCACCACGGAAAGCATTCCGCCGTCGACTTGGCGGGCCTTGGAAAAAAGAAGGATGGTCAGCGTCAAACAGCCTGGCCCGGCCATCAGCGGAATGGACAGCGGGAAAACCGCAATCTCGTTCGAGGGGGGTTTGTCCGAGTCGTCCCCGGAAGGCTCATCGGGCCGCACGACCATGCTAAAGGCCGTGTAGAAGAGCAGTATCCCGCCGGCAACACGGAAGGCTTCCATGGTGATGCCGAGCCGGCTCAACAGGGTTTCCCCGAAAAACCCAAATCCGATAATCACCAGAAAAGACAAGCCAACTGCCCGGAAAGCGATCTTTCTGCAATAGGCGGAATCATGCCCTTTTGTCAGCGCATTGAAAATCAACGAGGCGCCGAGCGGATCCACCAACACGAAGTATGCGGACAATGAGGTTAGCAATGTTTCCAAATCAATATTCATCATTAATCTCCCGTAAAAAGCCTAATCCACCTGCGGATCCGGCTCGGCGACGGGTTTTTCTTTGTGGTGGGCGGCAAGGAGGTCGTTGAGCTTGAGGCCGGTGAGTTCCATCAGCGTGTCGAAAAGCTTGTTGAGTACCCAAATCATGATGATCATGCAGGGGATCATGACGACGATGAACCCCATCCACATTATTTTTCCTAACTCGGCCGTATACCCGTCAGTACCTGGTGGGCTCTTCAGCACAATCATGACGAGCGTATAGTTAAGTCCGGCGGAAAGGAACATCGACGAGGCAAAGCCCCAAGTGAGGCCAACGAGCCGTTTTTCAAATTTCGCCTCGGTCCCCTTTTCCTTGAGCGCCCCCTTCAGGCGCTCTACATCAAAAAGCGCCTCGGTCATCATGATTTTCTTGATGAGCGGGAAGGGCGTCTTCAGGGAGCCCACGATGGCCACGCCAAGCAACAGCGGAATGGCGGCCTCCTTGATCGCCATATATTCCTTCGGCAATCCAGAGATTCCTACCGCGCCAGTAAGTACTACGCTGATGATGCCGATGATAGACATAAAGTCGGCCTTGCGCTCCTTGACGAGCGTGTGCAGGCCGTACCCGATCGGGAAGAGCAGCCCGACCACCAGCGACCACACGGGGCCGAGATATTTTTCCTTGCTCAGAAAGCTCAGGATCACAACGGGGATCACGATATTGATGGCAATGCTCACCAGTGGGTTTTGCTGTTTTGCTTTTTCCTTGCCCATATTATCTCCTGAAAAGGTAGAACTCCGATTCACCGTGTGCGGCATCCATCATCCGTTCCAGCTCCTGCGTTTTTTCAGGGTATTTTTCGGCGAGGTTGGTGGTTTCGCCAAGGTCGGCTTCCAGATCGAATAGTTCGGATTTCACGAGGGTCTTCCCATCGGGAGCATAGGTGCGGATGGCTTTCCATTTCCCGGCGCGCACCGCCTTGCGCGGCTTGCCTTCGGTAAATTCCCAATAGAGGTATTTGTGTTTCTTTTGCTTGTCGGCCTTGCCGGTGAGGAGCGGCACCATGGAGATCCCATCGATCTGCGCATCGGCCGGAAGGGTTGCACCGCCGAGTTCCGCGAAGGTGGGGAGCCAGTCCCAGAAGGCGCAAATGTGGTCGGAACCGGAGCCGGGCGCGATCTGTTTCGGCCAGGAAACGAGCAGCGGCACATGGATGCCGCCTTCGTACAGGGCGCGCTTGATGCCCCGGAAGGGACCGTTGCTGTTCCAAAAGTCAGGCTGGTGTCCGCCCTCGCGATGCGCCCCGTTGTCGCTGGTGAAGACGATGATGGTGTTTTCGTAGACGCCGAGCTTCTTGAGTTCGGCGGTCAAGACACCGACCTGGTTGTCGAGGTTTTCCATCATGGCGGCAAATCCGGCGATCGGGTTGTGGATTTCGCGGTCCTTGCCCATGCCGACCCCGCCGTATTTTCCAACCTTTCCGTTGAATTCGGGGTAGACCTTGCACCACTTCTCATGAAGTGCTTGCGGTGCGGTCATTGCGGCATGCGGGACGGTGATGGAATAGTAGGTGAAGAACGGGGTCTTGGCCGTCGCGCTGCGGCGGATAAAATCCAGGCCCTCGTCCCAGATCAGGTCGTGGGAATAGGTGTCGCCGTCGAGCGGAACCTTTTCGCTGTTGCGCCAGAGGAAGGCGGGATAGTAGGTGTGGCCGTGGCTCTGGCAGTAGTAGCCGAAAAACTCGTCGAAGCCCTGCAACTTGGATGCGCCGGAATTCTCCGGCCCGCCCAGCCCCCACTTGCCGAACATGCCCGTGGCATAGCCCGCCTGCTGAAGCAGCTTCGGCAACGTGAGCGTATCCTTCGGCAGAGGCATCTGCCCAATCTCGGGGCGCGGCGCATTCCCGCCGTTCGGGTTGTTTCCTCGCACGAACGTGTGCCCCGTATGCTGCCCGGTCATCAGGCTGGAGCGCGACGGCGCGCAGACGGTCGACCCGGAATAGTGGTTTTCAAACTTCATGCCGCTGGCGGCAATGGAGTCGATATGCGGCGTCTTCAGCTTTTCCTGCCCGTAGCAGCCAACGTCGCCAATCCCCAGATCGTCGCACAGGATAAACACCATATTCGGGCGTTCCGCCACGGCGGCCATGCACAGCCCAAAAAAAACTATAAACGACAAAGCACAATTCTTCATGCAGCACTCTCCTTCAATTAATCACAAGCGAAGGATAGTACTGTAGGTGTTTGGGAAAAACCCGTGTTTTTTTCAAGAATCCCGGCGGCGCTCGACCCATTCGTAGATGGAGGGAAGCACGAAGAGGGTCAGGAAGGTGGAGGTGGATAGGCCGAAGATAACGACGGCGGCCAATGGCCGCTGAACCTCTGCGCCGGCACCGCGCGAAAGCAACAGCGGCAGCAACCCCAGCAGCGTGGTGAGCGTGGTCATGATCACCGGGCGGAAGCGGATGAGGCTTCCGTTGATGACGGCATCATGCACGCCCTGCCCTTCTTTGCGCAGGTCGTTGAAGTCGGTCAGCAGCACCATGGCGTCCTGCATCGCAATTCCGAAGAGCGCGATGAAGCCGATGGAGGCCGGGACGGAGAGATATTGCC
>DAOVNC010000215.1 GCA_030630445.1 Kiritimatiellales bacterium
GGTAGGGCGATTCATAGAGCACTACCGGTAGGTCGGCTTCCGCCCACTTCAGCAAATCGCGCTTGCGGCCGCCACTTTTGTGTGGGAGGAAGCCGGCAAAGATAAAACCTTTTTCCCCGAGGCCACTCAGTGCTACGGCGGTGGTGACGGCCGCCGGCCCCGGTACGGAGGTGATCATCACGCCCGCCTCGCGGCAGAGCGTCACCACGCGTGCGCCGGGGTCGGAAATGCCCGGCATGCCCGAATCGGTGACCATCGCCACCGCCTCGCCGTTTTGGATCCGTTCGATTATCTGCTCCGCGCGCTGCACCTCGTTGAACTTATGGCAGCTCATCAGGCGCGTTTCGATCTCATACCGATCCGTCAGCCGTCGCGTGTGTCGCGTATCCTCCGCCACGATCAGGTTGGCTTCTTTCAAGGTTTCCAACGCCCGGAAAGTCATGTCGCCGAGGTTACCGATCGGGGTGCCCACAATGTAGAGTCCTGCATCCATTGCGCATACCGTAGGGGAAATAAGTGGCCGCGCCAATGCGAATTCATCGAAACGGTCTTGCCGGATGGAGTTGTGCTGGACAGGATGGAACGATGTTAGACGACCGACAACGAAAACGCGCTTTCAACATCATTATCCTGAACCAATGCCTGGGGATGCTTTCAGGTGCCTTGTTCCAAAACGGCTTTTATTTGAACTATTTTTCAAAGCTTGGGATCTCCAGCGCCGCGATTGCCATGCTCTTTGCATTGCCTTCGTTGCTGAGCATGTTCCTCCTGCTACCCTTCGCTTTCTATTCGGATCGTTTCGGGAAAAGGAAACTTGCGCTGGGCGGGCAACTGCTGCTCATCGCAAGCCTGCTTCTGATCATGGCGGCGGGGTGGTGGGGCCGCCCTCTGTCCATGCAGTTCATTGTCGTTTCCCTGCTGGTGTATTGCATTGGGGGAAGCCTGCAGGGGGCCAGCTGGTTCGCCCTGCTCAACCCGATTATTCCCAAGGAAATCCGCGGCCGCTTTTTTGGTCGCTTGCGGGTAACCTTCCAATCGGTCAGCATCCTCTACACGATTTTAATCACCCGTGTCCTCAAGGTCAGTCAGGTCATGGGGGTTTTCCAAATACTACTTGGCCTGGCGTTGGTTGCCGCAGTGTTGCGCTATTTCACCTATGCGCGCATCCCGGAGCTGGAGAACGTGCGCGGCGAGTCGGACCACCGGCAACCCTTGCTCAAAGCCCTGCGCACGGTGTTGGCCGTTCCTGGCTACATCCAGTTCAATGGCTACATCTTTCTGATCACGCTCTTTACCGCCGCCGTCCCAACCATATTTGGCTTGATGCAAAAAGATATCTTTGGTTTTACCCCTGCCCAGATCTCTTTGGTGGGGACATGGTTTCTGGTGGGTAGCATGGTGGGATGCTGGTTGGGTGGGCGCATGGTCGACCGCCATGGCGTTCGCTTTGTGTTCCGGGTGACGCATGTGGCCTATGCCGTGGTCATGCTGTCCATGCTGGCCCGCCACTGGGCACCGTGGTCGTTGCTGGTTCATGTGGGGGGCTGCGTCTGGGCGTTTAGCATGATTGCCGGCGTGGCCGGTGTTGCGGCCACATCCCAGACCCTGGCATTGATCCCCTCCGTCAACAAATCACTCTCCACGGCATTTACCATAAGCTTGATTTGCGCGGCCGTTGCGTTCGCCGGGATATTTGTCTCCCGCTCCATCAGCTGGGGAATCTTTGCCGTCGAATGGCAGATGCTGGGCCGCACCTACACCTCCTACGACTCGCTGTTGCTCGCCTTCGCAACCCTGGCTGTGCTGATGCTCGTCACCATTGGCATGGTTCCGCCGATCATGAAAAAAACCAGATGAGCCGGAACCTTACCGTGGAAGCGGGTCGATGAGAGAATCGAAGTAGGCGTCGAGGCGCTGGCTGCCGCCGGATTTGATGGCGGTTTCCATGGTGCGGAAGGATCGGACGCGGGCTTCGCCGAGCGAGACGTGGCCTTCGCGTCCCTTTTCGTTGATGGAGACGAGAACGGTTCCGGTGGCATCCTTGACCTGCACGACGAGCGCGTAGCGGACAAAGACGAAATCGGCGGTGCGCTGTCCGGTGTCGTTGACGCTGATGCGCCCGTCGACCTTCAATATGGAGGGGGTTCCAACCACAAAGCCATAGCGGGTGATGAGCTCTTCGATTACGGCGGTCATGCGCCGGTCGTCGTCGCCCGCGATATTGATTTGCACACGGATCTGCTTGGCGGTATCGGCGAGGGCTTTGCGAATATTGTTTTCGGTATAGCCGGGCGTGGAACCGGGGACGGATGGGGGGTGGATCACCTTGAGCTGGCGCAGCAGCACCTTGTTTTCTGCGGCGTGCTGCACGGCGGCGCGAAGGGTTGCATATTTTTTGAGGATGTCGTCGGTTTGCCCGGCCTGGCCGTGCAGGAAATGGACGCGGGCGGTCTGTTCGTCGATTTGGTCGCGGTAGATGGCGGCGGTTTCGCGGCGGTCGAGGTAGGCAACGGCGTGGACGCGTCCCTTGTCGTTCTGCCACGCCTCGGCGTGCTGGATGTTGAATAGCGTTTGGGAGGAGAGAATGTTGATGGCGGCGGTGAAGTCGGTGGTGCGTTCGAAGCTTTTGTTGGTTTCGCGGGTTTGGTCGAGCAACCGTTCGTCGGATTCAATGTGCGCCTCGAAGATGCGCGCAAGGTTGGCGTCGGCGGCGTTTTCTGCGGTGCGGCGGGTGTCGCCTTCGCCGACGGCCACGAGGTATAGGTTTTCGGGATAGACCGATTTTGGATTCGCCACCCAATCCGGCGTTCCGCCACCTATTAGGCTCTTGCACCCGGCCAATGTTAGCAGGACAAAAGGCAGAATAATTTTGTGGCAGAATAATTTATTCCAGCATGAGGATCGGGCATGAGAATTATTCTGCCACAAAATTATTCTGCCTAATGTTTTTCTCATTTGCGGTTCCTAGTTCAAGTAGGCTGATTCAAGCACATTGAGGCGGCCGGCTTCAAGGCGCACCCCGGTTCTTTCGTCGGAGTGAAGCAGGCGGCCGGAAGTGCTGTAGTAGTTGATCTTGATATCGTAGATCCCTTCGTCCAGATGGAGCTCGCGGATGGCGGCCTCGGCAGGGAAAAAGCGCGACACTCGCAGATCGGCGTTTTCGGTTTGGTCAACGAGCAGATCGGCGGCGAGGCGGGTGAAGAAGCCGACGCCGCTATCCATGTTTTTGGTCATCTCCTGCTTGGCCTGTTCGGCGCCCAATCCCTTGATTACTGCGCGGGTGATGGTTTTGAGGTAGATCAAGGGCTTCTGGATGCTGAAGGTTTCGACGGCGACATTTTCGAGGCTTTCGAGCCGTTGAAGAGTTTGAGCGGTTTTCCCGGCAACTTCAACTTCGATGCGTGCGACTTTGGAGGGTCGCCTTTCCATGTAGGGAAGCTGGATCTTGAAGTGGTAGCCTTCGTTGACTCCCTCCCATGGAATGATACTGAGGCCGGAGAGGTTTTGCTTGCCGAGATAGTTCTCCGACGATCCCGCGAGTACGATGATGTTTTCTTCGGTGTGGATGTAGAAGGTGGTGGCTTTCTTGTCGGGTGCGAGGCCGCTGAAGGCAATCACATTGAGCCGCGTCTTGGGTACGCTTATCCGTTTGGTCGAGCGGGAAAAGTCGGGTTTGGGAAAGGGGTAGATGTCGGGCTGGAGTTTCCAGCCGCGATCGATCTTTTCGAGGTCGATGCGCACATCGTCCCACTTGTAGTCGGCGCGGTAGAGCATCATGCCCAGATAGCGGCCAAGGGCGGATTCCTGGAAATGGCTCTTGCCCGGCACAAAGCTTTCATGGGCCTCTTCGGCCCGGTTCATCTTTTGGGCAACCTTGTCGTATTTGCTTTCGAGCTGCACCAGCTTGTGGTTGATGCGCCGGACCTCCACGAAGGCGTCGTCGTTCTGGCCAAGGGCGAGATAGTTGAGCGCCTTGAAGGCATTGAGGTAGATGTCTTCATAATCTTCGCCGGCGTAGGCGAGCACGTTGTCGTTCATGATCATCGACGAGGCGGAGCGGGTGATGCTTTTCGTAAAGTTGTCTTCGATTGCGCGTTCGGCCTTTTCGAGCATCTCGTTGCTCTTTTCATAGTCGCCGTTCCAGTGGTGGAGCATGCCGATGTCGAGGTAGTAGACTGCGCGGTCCTTGTAGGTGTAGGATTTCTCTTTGGCGGCTTCGATTTTTGCGATGGCGGCTGGGTAGTTGGCCTTCGCAAGCATCGCGTCCATGCCCGCATAGTGCGACTTATCGGTCCGCAGGCTCGCGCATCCGGTCAGCAACGCCAGCACGGCTGGCAGCACTAGGCAAAAAAGGAAATAGGCAGAATGATTTTGTGGCAGAACCATTTTTTTTTAACGGGAAACTCAACGGTCTAAACCTCGAATCAAAGTTATCGGGCTTCAGAACAACCTTCTTGTTGACGGGTAGTTATTCTGCCACGGAATCATTCTGCCTAAAGGTGCTAGCTACCACTTCAGGCTGCGTTTCTTGACGTATTTCTTGATCTTCTTGTCACCGATCCAGACCTTCTCATTGGTTTCGAGGTGCACCATTTCCAGATCGACCTGGTAGAACTTGACAGATTCCTTGCCTTCCTGGTCGATGATGGTTTTGATGCTGCCCTGCAGCATGAAGTCGGCGCCGGTTTCGGCGGCGAGGCGTTTCTGGGTTTCTTCGCGCGACCAGGTCTGCTGCTCTTTTCGCTCCTGCCGCAGTTCGCCGCGCTCGACGGTGTTGGCCACGAATTTGACGCGTCCGTTGTTGATCAATTCGCGCTCGAGGTCTTTGGTGAAGGTTTCGGTCTCGATGTGTTCGGAACTCTTGTTGCGGATGGTGCCAACAATAACGACGGGTTTTTTTCCGTTCTTTGCGGTGTACTCCTCGATCCACGGGCGAGTGGCAATGTCGGCGACCATCTCGGCGGAGACGAGCTGGGAGTCGGTGTCGTTCCAACGTCCGGAAAGGTCGATGGTTTCGTCGACGGCGACGCGCTTGACTTTCGTTTTGCAGCCGGTGACGGCAACGAGGGTGGCGAGGGCGAGGGTGAATATCAAGTGGCGCTTCTTCATAATAATCTCCTTGGGTTGCATTATCCTAAAAACTCACAAAAAGAGTATCGCTTCTGGAGACCCAGGTCAATTGCAAGCTGGGGCCAAGCTACTTTACCAGTTCGGCGACAATCGTATCGAAATCCGGGTCGCGGATCAAGAGGGTGATCTTGTCGGTGCTCAATAACTGCTTGGTCTGGAGTCTTTCAATGCTGGAATGAATCGTTTCGTTCTGGCCAAAAGTGGCCAGTTTTTTGCAGAGGCCCGACTTTGTTTCATAGCCGGAAACGACACCGAGTTCGCGGAGTTCATCCAGCGTGGCCCGGTCGTTGAACAGTCGCTGGAGCGAGGCGTTCTGCGCAATGCGGTCGGCATCGCCGCTGAGCAGATCCTTGGCAAGCTCCTTGTCGGTAAGCACGTGTTGCATGGAGTCGGCCGCGAGTATGTTTTCCATGTGCTCCAGACCTAGCCCGGGATTGCTGATCATGCGCGCCATGGCGGCCACCTGGGTTTTGTTGTCCTGCTTGGGGATGGTGGAATAGGACACCTCGTATACCATGCGCCGTGCGAAGCGGCCAAAGTTGGAGTTGCCGGCGCCGGGGATCGGTGTGCCGGCCACGCCGACCATGAACAGGTCGCTCAGCCAGAACAGCAAGGCCAGCGAAATCGTACCAGCGGCCAGGTTGATCGCGCCGCCCGACAGGCAACTGAGAATAGGGAGCTGGAAATTTTCCTTCTTCTCCTTTTCCTTGTGGTGCGCGCGGATATTGTGCATGACGATGTGGAAAGTAAACGCAATCAGGGCAAACGTAATAATGGCAACCGCCGGTATGGTGACCAGCCTGGGGCGATGGGTGGCTGCGCCAATCCAATAGCCTAGATAGCGTCCTGAAAGGTAGGCGACTCCATAGGATAGCACCACGCGTGCAACACCCAGCAGCGACAGCAAGGCCCCCTTGTGCCAGCCCGACAGGAAAAAAAACAGCAGGACGATTCCCACCAAAATATCGATTGCGATGTGCATGGAAAACTCCTCAAAATGAACCTTTGAAAGATAGATTGTTATTTGTAATGTCGGAAGCCTAAAATATTCCGTATTGCGTACTACGTATTGCTTGACCTCCTTCACCGGATCGGAAAAATACGCAATACGCAATACGCAATACGCAATACGCAATACGCAATACGCAATACGCAATACGCAATACGCAATACGCAATACGCAATACGCAATACACAACCTGAGGGATGGCCATGGATTTCCTA
>DAOVNC010000450.1 GCA_030630445.1 Kiritimatiellales bacterium
GGACGAAATCAAACATGCCGAATCCCCGGTCATGCAGCTGTGCGAAGAAAAAGATGCAAAGGTCATCACCACCTGCCGCGCCGGCGAAATCCACGACCGCGACCGATATGCTGTCTGCACCAACGAACACGGCGCACTTTCGCAAGTACGCATCGGTTGGGCGGAACTGCGCAGCAAATACGACGGCCTGCTCTCCGCCAACCTCAACCCCGAGGTGCCGGTCGATCGCCACACGATGTTCACCCGCTGCCGCGCATGGGTCGTCTGCCGCGACTACTCCAACGAACTATCCCTCCACTGCCAAAAGCGTTTCACCGTGGCCGACGACGGCACCGTAACTTGGAACTTTGCCGTTCCCGTTGGCGAAGGCCTGCTCATCCCGCTCAAGGCAACCTTGCAAATGCACCCCGGTAAAAACGCCGTCAAACTCAGCTTCCTGCGCGAAGACGCAGGCAACGACCCCGAGCACCTTGCCAACGACCTGCCGGTCACGATTATCCTTCGAGCCGACATCGAGGACCGCTGCAACCACGAAGTCACCAAAGCCTCTTCCGGCCCGGAAACCCATTGGCCAAATGCCATCCAATCCTTGGAAAACGGATTTATCTTCGCGCCTTCCAACGACCGGAAACTCCTTCTGGAACTCCCCGGTGGCGAGTTCCACCTCGAGCCGGAATGGCACTACATGGTCGAACACCCCATCGACCAAGCCCGCGGCATCGACGGCACCTCCGACCTCTTCAGCCCCGGCTATTTCAAGATCGATCTCCTCGGAAACACCGCCGCAGAACTGGTCGCCGACATCAATGAACAGCAGCCCGACAAGTGGGGCAGGCTTTCCAGCCTGCCCGCCCCCGCACCGCTCTCCATCGAGACCGCCATGGCCATTGCGATGAAACAGTTTATCGTGAAGCGCGATGGGTTCCAGACGGTGATTGCGGGGTATCCGTGGTTTCTGGATTGGGGGCGCGATACGCTGATTTGCCTGCGCGGCATCATTGCCGCTGGGTTGCTGGAGGAGTCGCAGAATATTTTGCTTCAGTTTGCCAAGTTTGAAAAAGGCGGCACCATCCCGAACATGATCCGCGGCAACGACGACAACAACCGCGAGACCTCCGATGCCCCGCTGTGGTTCTTTGTGGCCTGCGATGAGTTGATGAAGGCGCAGGGCAACCAAAACCTGCTAAAGGAAAACTGCGGTGGGCGGACGTTGAAGGATGTGCTGGTATCGCTGGCGACCGGATTGGTCAACGGAACCGAGAACGGGATCATTTTCGACCACGACTCCGGCCTGATCTTCAGCCCGTCGCATTTTACATGGATGGACACGAACTATCCGGCAGGCACGCCGCGCCAAGGCTATCCCATTGAAATCCAGGCGCTGTGGCACTATGCCTTGAGCATGCTGGCCAAAAACGACCAGGCACCGGAATGGGCGGAATTCGCCGCGCAGGTGCAGCAATCCATCAGCGAGCTGTTCGTGATCGAGGCGGACGACTTTACCTATTTGGCCGATTGCCTCGCGGCGGAACCGGGCACGGGTGCGCACGATGCGGTGGTGGACGATGCGTTGCGCTCGAACCAACTCTTTGCCGTCACGCTGGGGGCCATAACGGATTCTAACCTGTGCAGAAACATTCTCGAAGCGTGCGAACAGCTATTGATTCCCGGCGCGATCCGCAGTCTGGCCGAGCGGCCCGTGAACCGCCCCGCCCCGGTCTATAGCGACGGGCAACTGCTTAACGATCCGATCCATCCGTATTGGGGACACTACACCGGCGACGAGGACACCCGCCGCAAGCCGGCCTACCACAACGGCACGGCTTGGACGTGGCCGTTCCCTTCGTATGCCGAAGCCATGGTGATGGTCCATGGCGAGAAGGCGCGCGATACGGCGCGGTCCATCCTCGGCAGCGCATCGGATGTGATCAACCGGGGTTGCCTGCGCCAGGTGCCGGAGGTGATGGATGGCAATACGCCCCACAGCCAGCGTGGTTGCGGGGCGCAGGCCTGGGGCGCAACGGAACTCTACCGCGTACTCAAACTGCTACGGGGAGCGGAAAGCATTAATATACCGTACTGAAACACGGCCTTTTTTTCAAAAAGAGCCGCGTCCTACACCGTGAGCCGAACGACTGGCGTTGATCGGAGAAAACCCGTGTAGGACGCGCCTCCCGGAGGGGGCGCGTTTTGGGTGGTGTTTTCCTGCCCCTAAGCTCGCAAAGCTAACCGCGATTGACCACGTAGGTGTCGATGCCCTTTTCGTCGTAGTCAACCAGCTGGGAGGCCGAGCGGGAGGCGGCGTTGTAGTTTGCCTCGACGGTACTGGCGCCTAGGTGAGGCAACATGATGTCGGCCAGGTCGGTCACGGACTTTTCGCCGGCGGCATCCTTGGCATAGACATCGTTGAGGAAACGGATTCCTTTTTCGGCCTTGAGCGCGCGCAGGTCGTCTTCGTTGATGATGCCGGAACGGGCGCAGTTGATGAGCGTTGCTCCGTTTTTCATGCGGCTAAAGAGCGACGCGTTGATAACACCGCGGGTTTCGTCGTTTTCCGGCATGTGCAGCGAAACATAGTCGCACTGCTCGAAGATACCGTCGAGATCGGTCGGCTCGGCCCCGAGTTCCTTGAGCCGCTCGGCGGAAAGGAAGGGGTCGTAGGCCAGCACGTTTACATCGAAACCGGACAGCCGCTTGGCGACCAACTGCCCGATCGCGCCGAACCCAACGATGCCTACGGTCTTGCC
>DAOVNC010000453.1 GCA_030630445.1 Kiritimatiellales bacterium
AAACGAGTTTAGATTACCCGGTATAGGGCCCGTTGATTAAGTGATGTTGATTTTCCGGATCAGCCTACCCGGAACGTGCGGCACCGCTTCCTTCCGCTGCGCTTCAGGTAAGCGGTCTCTACACCAGAGGTTGGGGGGTTTTTTTTTAAAGTGAAGAGGGGTTTTAACATGAAGTGTAGAGAACGTTTACCTGACCGAAGGGAGGGACACGAAGTGAGGCTGGCGCGTAGCGACGGCAATGAAGCGAAGCGAAATGGCAAACGTTGGTTCGGGGCGGCGACAATTTTTTACAACTATTTTACGGCGCGATGACCTTTTGGGATTTTGCATGCGCTAGCTTGGCGAGGTGAATTGGGAACGAACAGGAGAAGGATGATGATGAAACATGCATGGATTTTTTTGATGGGTTGCCTGCTGGCGGGCGCGGCGGATGCCGAAGTATTGATCAAACAGCTGGATCTGAAGGGGAACATCTCCGCAGAGGAACTGGCCCTGAAGATGGATTTTGAGGTAAAGGTGGAGAAGGCTCCGGCGCGGTTGCGGGTGCTGGAGGGTGCGGTTGTTCAAACCGGTGCCAAGTTGCCGCGGGGGGCCAAGCTGACGTTGGAGGACGGCGCCTACTATATTGAGTTCGGCAAGAAAGGCCGCCAGTCCGTATCCATCGATTTCGAGGCGAAGGTGCAGTCTTCGGGGCAGCAGCGGTCGGCGGCGTTTGAAGTGCCGCCCGCCACGATCCGTCGGATCACGCTTCAGGCCGAGAAGGAGGGCTACAAGGTGGAGGTGGTCGGGGCTTCCCGCAGCCGGAAGCTCGATGCCACGCGCGTCGAGTCCTATCTGCCGGCGGCGGGGGCGGTTTGGATCAACTGGAGCCCCGAGCTGGAAAAGCTTTCCGGGGAGCTGGTGGCCTCGTGCGACAGTATTCTGGTGGGCTCGGCAAAAGTCGGGGTCTTGCAGTTGCAGGGACTGTTCCGCTACAGCATCCCGCAGGGGCGCCTGAAAGAGTTGTCGATGAAACTGCCGGAAGGATTGAATGTCATTCAGGTAACGGGCATCGACCTGTTGGCCTGGGATGTACGCGGCAGCGGTCCGGATCGCCAGTTGTTTGTCGAACTGAGCCGTCCGCACGAGCAGCAATATGTGTTGTCGATCCAGGCGGAGCAGGCGCTCCCGGACTTTCCCTGCACATTTGATTTCCCCGCCGTCGAGCCGCAAGGGGTGATCCGCGCAAACGGCGTGGTGCTGGTTGGGACGGATAGCACGATCAAGTTGCTGGTGGATGAGCAGGGCGGCCTGACGCAGGTCGAACCGGATGCGGTCGGCTGGGGAGGACTGGCGCCGCCCAAGCGCGGCTTGTATGCCTATATGTTCGCGAACATGCCGTTCAGCATGAAGCTTTCGGCGGATAACATTGTGACGTCGCTTCATGCGCAGGACCAACTGGTGCTGGCATTGAGCGAAAACGACGTGTCGCTGGAGGCCAAGCTCGATCTCGAAGTGCGCGATGCGCCGGCCACCGAGGTGGAACTGGAGGTCGCCAAGGATTGGACGGTCGCCGGAGTGAGCGGACAGAATGTGGCGGACTATGATGTGCGCGACCGCGACGGCTCCCGCTGGATCAAGATTTATTTCAAGAAGGCGGCGGACAGTCGCGCGCTGGTGCAGGTGCGGCTGGAAAAAACATTGCCGGAGGATGGCTCCGGATTCCAGATGCCGAGGTTCCGCGTGTCGGGCGCAAAGTCCGAACGCGGGTTCATGGTACTGCGGGGGGAAGTCGGGACGCGGATGGAAGGGGTTCAGCTGGAGGGGTTGCGGGAGGTCAATACGGGTTCGCTTCCCGTCCGGATTGCCGATGCGCGGCAGGCGTTCCGGTTCAAGCGCCCGGATTGGAAGGGGCGGGTGGATATCCGCAAGGAATTGGCTTCGATCCATGCCGAGTCCTTCCAACTGGTTTCGCTGGGCGAAAGCGGCGTGTTCGGCAGTTGCCTGATTACATACAACATTGCAAATGCACCGACGCGCAGCTTCGAGCTGAAGATTCCCGAAAGCTATCGCAACGCGGAGGTCCACGGGCGCGATATCCGCAACTGGACCCGGGACGGAGAACGGTGGACGATCCATTTGCAGCAGAAGGTGATTGGCGATTTTACCCTGCTGGTGACGTACGACCATCCGGCAAAATACCAAGGCGAGGAGCTGTTGGTTGGAGGCATCCAGGCTTCGGATGTCGAGAATGAAGCCGGATATATCGCCTTGGCCGGTTCAGCCAACCTGTCGCTCGCCGAGGAGATCGGGCGGTCGGCTTCGATCCTTCCGATCGATGTGGACGAGGTGCCGGAAGAGTACGCGCAGCTGGTGAACGATCCGATCATGCATGCCTATAGATATGTGGCGGCCCCCCACGAGGCGCAGGTGCGGATCAAGCGTTTTGCCACCCAGCAGCTGCTGACCCAGGTGGCGGACCACCTCGTGCTCGACACCATCATCGGCAAGGACGGTGAAGCGGTAACCGTTGCCGTGTACCACGTAAAGAACACGGATCGGCAATACCTGCCGATCCGCCTGCCGGAAGGTGCGGCGCTATGGTCGGTGAAGGTGGAGGATAAAAAGATTCAGGTCCTCGACCAGGGCAACGGGCAGGTACTCGTTCCGGTGGAGCGCCGGCGCGATCCCAATGCGCCGCTGAAGGTTGAAGTCAC
>DAOVNC010000109.1 GCA_030630445.1 Kiritimatiellales bacterium
CCACCATTCCTCGCGGAATCGCAGTTGATTTCGTCTAGCGCTTTAGCTACCGTTTCCCTAATGAAAGGAACAACGAATAGCCGGACAACGCGCAGGGGACTTCAACCCCATAAGTTTGCATTCATGCCAGGCGTACCCAGAGCATTCACCCTATCGCTTGCTCCGCCGCGCTCAGAGTGATGCTTAACGTTGGGTATGGGAAAATTTATGAACGAAATTAAAAAGAAACTCAGAATACTAAGCACATGCTATTATGTACTGGCGATCCTTTGCATTCCTGCATCATTCGTTGCTCCATTAATGATCATATTATCAACTCAAAATTCAGATGATGACATGAAAGGCATGGTTATCTTCTTCTCAGCTGTCGGATTGATCTCAAGCCTAATACTAGCAAGCGGAATTGCAGCAGTTGGATATGGGTTAAGAAAACAGCGTTGGAGGACTTACTGTTTTGTTGTCTCATGTTTAATTTGCCCATCATTTCCAATTGGAACAGCACTCGGCGTATTCAGCTTGATCATTTTAAATAAACCAGAAACTAAACAAATATTCACCCAACAACCATTAACCCCGAACATGAACAAAGGGGTCAGCCTGTGAAATTTAGAATCAAGGAGATTCGTGTGTTGGATCAGCGAAGAGAAAAGGGTGGCTTTCTAAAATAAAAATCACAGGCTGACCTCTGAACTCCCTGTAATACCATCGACTAAAACTTCTCGGTATAAAGAATGAGCGTCTCGCTCGTTCAGGCAAGCGGGACGCTTGCTCTACTTTCAAAATATGTGCCGAGAAGTTTTAGTCGATGGTATAACAGTTTAAGCGACGAGGACGTCGCTTCTACAAAAAGGCAAAACCAAATGAGGGTTGCTATATATGGGTCAACCTGCCTCCGGCTTTTCCGGGGGCTTTTTTGGTTTGGCGGGGCGATCATTGGGCTTGCCGCTCTTTTGGCGGTCGGCAGAGGGGAGGGCGATGTCCATCAGGTCGTTTTGGGTGCTGAGCAGGAGCAGGCGGAGCTGGTTCTCGATGTGGACGGGGTAGGGCAGGACGCGCATTTGCAGCAAGACCTGGATTTGGTTGGGCGTGAGTTTTAACCCTTTGTATTCGGATTCCAATACAAACGAACAACCTTCTTTCCATCCGGAACAGCCGTAGGCGGTTTTGCCTTTGATGACCTTCTTTCCGCAGAGGGGGCAGTCGCCCCAGCGGGAGGTGTCGAGTTGGGTGGAGGTGCTGGATTCGATGAGCTCGCGGGTGTAGGAAACAATGCCGTCCATGAAGCCGGATGGGTCGGTTTCCTTGCGTTCGATCTGCTTGAGCTTTTCCTCCCATTCGCCGGTCATTTCGGGTGACTTGAGAAGTGGGTCGTGGATGAGTGCGATGAGGCATCGACCCATGTCGGTGGCGCGGATCTGCTTTTTTTCGCGCCGGATATAGTTGCGGCGGAGCAGGGTTTCGATGATGGCCGCGCGGGTGGCGGGCGTGCCGATACCGCGTTCCTTCAAGGCTTCGCGCAGGGTGTCGTCGTCGACGAGTTTTCCGGCGGCTTCCATGGCGCCGAGCAGCGTGTTTTCGGTAAAGCATTTCGGGGGCTTGGTCTTTCCCTCGCGCAGCGCCGGCTCGTGTTCGCCGCTCTCGCCTTTTTCAAATGCAGGAAGGGTTTGCTCGCTGTCCTCTCCTTCGTCCGTCTTCTTCTTTTTCTTTTTCGGGAAGAGCGCCGTCCAGCCGGGCTCGAGGATCTGCGTGCCTTTGGCCTGGAATTTGACTTCGTTGCTTTCGCCGTCAACTGTCGTGATCTTTTTGACGCAGACCGGATAAAACGCGGCGATGAATTGGGTGGTGACGGCGTCGTAGACGATCTGTTCGTTTGCGCCGAGCGAGCGGGGGATGATGCCGGTCGGGATGACGGCGTGGTGGTCGGTCACTTTCTTATCGTCGACGATGCGCTTGGTGAAGGGGAGCTTGGTGAGATCCAGCGGTTGGATCTGTTCGGCACGGAGGGCTTTGAGCTGTTCGAAAATCTTGGGAATGCGTGGTTTCATGTCGGCGCTGAGATAGCGCGAGTCTGTACGCGGATAGGTGACGAGTTTCGACTCGTAGAGGTTTTGCGTGGCGGCAAGGGTGTCGGCGGCAGAGAGGCCGTGGCGTTTGTTGATCTCGCGCTGGAGGGTGGTGAGGTCGAAGAGCTGCGGGGGTTGCTCTTTCTTTTGCTTGCCGCCTACGCCGGTGATGGCGAAGGGTTGCCCGGTAATTTTTTCGAGCAGCACTTGCGCCTTCTCGGGTTGCTCGAAGCGCTTGCCGGTGTATTTGAATACGACGTCGCGGTATTTCGTGGCCAGTTCCCAGAAGGGCTGGGGGCGGAACTTGGCGATTTCGTCGTCGCGCTGGACGATCATCGCCAGCACGGGGGTTTGCACGCGGCCAATGCTCCAGAGGACACGGTCGTCGCCGGCGGCGAGGCGGCCGTGGCGGACGGTGAAGCAGCGCGTGGCGTTGAGCCCGACGATCCAGTCGGATTCGGAGCGGCAGCGGGCGGCCTGATAGAGCGGATCGTAGTCGTGGCCGTCCTTCAGGTTTGTGAAAGCCTCCTTGATGGCGTCGGGCGTGAGGGAGCTGAGCCAGAGGCGGCGGATGGGCTTGTCCTCGCAACCGCTCAGCGCGAGGATGTAGCGGAAGATCAGTTCCCCCTCGCGCCCGGCATCCGTGGCGCAGACGATCTCCTCGGCCTCCTGGCAGAGCCGCTTGATGGTCTCGAACTGTTCGGCGACGCCGCGGTTTTCGATGAGCTTGAGCTTAAATTGGTCGGGTACGAACGGAAGGGAATCAAGTGTCCATCTTTTCAACGCGGGGTCGTATTCGCCGGGTTCGAGCAGGGTGACGAGATGGCCGAACGCCCAGGTGATGGCGCAGCCTCGCCCTTCGATGTAGCCCTTTTTCTTGCCGGTGATTTTCAGCACGCTGGCAATGTCGCGCGCGACGGATGGTTTTTCGGCTATGACGACTTTCATGGGGACCTATTGCGTACTGCGTATTTCGTATTCCTTGGACTTAGAGGCGGTATCTTGTACGTTGGAGGGAGTCTGTTCAATCAATAATGGAGGCGGGGATGATTCGGCGGGGTTTTCTGGCAGGTGTGGGGTTGGCGACATTCGGTTCGGCGGCGCTGTTTGCAAAGGATGCCAAACGTCCCAATATTCTTTTTGCCATTGCCGACGACTGGGGCTGGCCGCATGCCTCGATCCATGGCGATACGGTGGTGAAAACGCCGACGTTTGATTCGGTTGCCCGCAACGGGATCCTTTTTGAAAATGCCTTTGCCATCGTGCCTTCCTGCACTCCGAGCCGCAACTCGATCCTGACGGGGCAGTATCCATGGCGGCTCAAAACCGGTGCCAGCTTGTGGAGCGTTTTTCCGGAGGGCGTGCAGACCTATCCGAACATGCTCGAAGACAGCGGCTATTTTACCGGTAGCTATCGGAAGGCCTTTGGCCCTGGAAAGGATCGTGCGCGGTCGGTGGCCGGGAAGAAATACAAGAGCGTGGATGCGTTTTTCGAGGCGCGGCCAGAGGACAAGCCTTTCTGTTTCTGGTTTGGGACGTCGGACCCACACCGCGGCTACAAATGGCAATCGGGGGTTAAGAGCGGCATGAAGCTGGAGGAGGTCGAGGTGCCTCCCTATTTGCCGGACAACGAAACGGTGCGCACGGATATCTGCGATTATTATTTCGAGGTGCAGCGATTTGATCGCGAGCTGGGCGAGGTGCTCCAACGCTTGGAAAAAGCGGGCGAGCTGGACAATACGCTGGTGCTGATGACGGGCGACCATGGCTGGCCGTTCCCGCGTTCGAAAGCCAATCTCTACGACTCGGGCACGCACGTCTGCCTGGCCGCACAGTGGGGCGACCGCATCAAACCGGGCAGGGGGGTCGACGACTTCGTGAGCTTTCACGATTTTGCGCCAACCTTCATGGAGCTGGCCGGGTTGCAGCCCCTGGAGGAAATGACTGGGCGCAGTTTGATGAATATTTTCACGGCCGGAAAATCCGGGCAGATCGAGCCGCGCCGCAACCATGTGGTGCTGGGCAAGGAACGCCACACGCCCTGCCAGGAAAATGATGCCAGTGGAACGCCGATGCGCGCGATCCGCACCAAGGATTTCCTCTTTATCCACAACTTTAAGCCGGAACGCTGGCCGGCTGGAGCGCCGAAGGCGAAATACAAGGGGCCGTACTACGATATCGATGGTAGTCCGACCAAGGATGTGGTGGTTGAAAACAAGGATGATCCAAGGCTTGGAAAATTCTTTGATTTGGCCATCGCCAAGCGCCCGGCGGACGAACTGTACGACCTGCGCAAGGATCCACATCAAATCAAGAATGTGGCCGGAAACCCGGAATATGCGGAAGTGCTGGAAAAGCTGCGCTCCCGCCTCATGGAATCGCTGGAAAAAAGCGACGATCCGCGTGTATTGGGGCAAGGGGATGTGTTTGATGCCTATCTATATCGCGGGAAAACGACATCCCCGATAATAATGAAATAAGCGCCTGCGTTGATCGGTCGTATTTTCGCGATTTGCATTGAATTCAGCTCTTGAGTGTTCACATGATGGATTCATGTGCAAACCCATCCCCCTCATCGCCATGGTATTGCTGTGCATCACGCAGAGCGAAGCCGCCTTTACCGCCGCCGTCGATCCAAGTTCCGGCGACTTGTCCATTCAGGACGGTTCGGAAAAATACCTCGGTTTTTCCTACTATGACTGGGGCCCGGACTGGTCCGGTGTACATCGAAAAAAATCGACCGCCGAAGTGGGCAACCAGGCCAGCTTTACCTTCCGAAACCAAATCATCAAAACCGGGGTCCCTTTCACGATCAACGGCTCATGGAGCCATCCGCAGGCCAACCAGATCGGGTTTGATGCCACACTCGTGCCGGGCGGCACTTCGGAAATGGGGCTCTCCCAATTCTCCCTTTCAACAGGAGGCGCGTTTGCCGGAACAGAAGCCGCCGTGATTTTGGCGGACGGATCGACGGCTGCCGTGGCGATCCCCTTTGGACGCGGAACACTGGGGCAGGGGGTGGTTGGCATCCAGCTCAAAGACCGGGATGGACGCACCACTTTGATCAAGTTTTCCGAGCCGATCAACATTGATTCGGATCGGGGCGACGCGCGCATACCCCTCGCTCAAGATCGGATCACGGAGGGGAAAAAAGAAACCCTGCAATTTACGGTTCAACTTCCTGGCTCGGTCACCTTCATCCCGGGTGTGGTGGCTGCGGCCAAAGCCTCCGACCTCTCCGACTGGTACCTTTTTTCTCCGCAGAGCCCGATTCCCGCCGCGAGCGAGTGGAGCCTCTCCAGCTGGCTTGAAGCTCCGGCAGGAAAACATGGCCGGATCGTGCACAAGGGAGACCAACTGATCTACAACGGACAGCCCATCAAGCTTTGGGGCATCAACAATTCCTTTATGGCCTGTGCGCCGGACAACGAACTCGCGGACAAACGCGCCGACTTCTACGCGGCGATGGGCATCAACTCCGTCCGTTTGCACAAGTATGCCGACGGCACTGGATGGGCGGGAATTCTCACCCAGGAAAGCGCGGTTGAATTCGATCCGGTCAAACTCGACCGGATGGACTATTATGTAGCGGCCCTGAAAAAGCGCGGGATCTACACCAAGCTCTCCCCGGTTTTCATCATCGATATCGGCTCTGGGGATCGCGACCGGGTTCCCTACATGGACGAACTGGGATCCATGAAAGGCAACCGCATCTCCCCGGGGCATGGCAGCCTGTATCTATCCACCGAACTGCAGGATCTTCTTATTGAGCAGGTCGTCCGCATCCTGCGGCACACCAACCCCTATACCGGAACGACCTATGCCGAGGAGCCGGCCATCGCCTATGTCGAGCTCTACAACGAAGACAGCGCGCTCTTCGGTGCGGTGTCCAGTGCGATGGTCAAGTCGCCCACCCTGCGTGCGCGCGGCGGCGCGTTGTTTGCGCAATGGTTGAAAGAGAAGTATCAAACGAAAGAGGCCTTCGTGGAAGCCTGGGGCGAACGGGCGGTCGTCAACTGCGGCATTCTGGGCAACCAGAAACTGCCCGCGGATGAAAGCTGGGCCGAGGATCGCATCTATCCGGCCGGGAATCCCTGGTTTTTCGATCCAACCCACTTGGACACCAGCCAGCAACCGTATAAACGCCGCCTACTGGACACCATGGCGTTTCTCTATGAGCTGCAGAACGACGTCTACACCCGCTATGCCCAGGCGATCCGCAAGACCGGCTACAAAGGGGAAATGATCACCTCCAACTGGCATGCGGGCCGCATGATGAGCCACTTCTACAACCTTCATTCCGATGCTACGACCGGCACCATCGATCGCCATAATTATTTCGGTGGGGGCCAGCGGGGAGGTATCGGAATCAACGCCTCCTCCATGCTGACGGTGCCCGGTTCCGGCCTCCTCTCTTCCTCCCTCCAGCAGGTCAAGGGCTGTGCGTTCATGCTCTCGGAATGGATCCATGTGCTACCGAATGAATGGGGCGTCGAAGGGCCGGCCATCCTCGGAGCCTACGGCATGGGACTGCAGGGGTGGGACGTCTCCTACGCGTTTCAAAATGGCGATGACGGCACCTTCAGCCATGCCATCGGCCTGCAGGAATGGGATGCGACCGCGCCCCAGTTCATCGGTATTTTCCCCGCCGTCTCCCGTCAGGTGCTGCGTGGCGATGTGAAGGAGTCCGAGGTGGTGCACGAACGGAATGTACATGTGCCGTCTCTCGATGGGGGTAAAGTCGGTTTTGACGAAAGAACCACCCAGCAGTGGGATATCAAGACCTTCACCAGGACGGTTTTTCCCGCTGAAGCCCTCGCGGTCGCGAAGGGCATTGTTCATTTCACAGAGGCCTTTGAACCCACTGAATCTTTTGACATCACACCCTACCGCGAAGGCAAGACCCTGGTCTCCTCAACCCAGCAGCTACGTTGGCTGGCCGGCAGAACCCCCATGGACGGCCACATCGAAATCAATAGTCCGGGTACGCAGGCCATCGTCGGGTTTGCCGATGGCCAGACCGCCACGTTTGACGATGCAACCATCACTCCGCGCTCCCGCTACGGGGCAATCTATCTTTCGGCCCAATCTAAAAACGGCACCCTGGCCAAGGACCAAGGTATTCTTCTGACGGCTCTGGCCCGCGCCCGCAACGAGGGATCCTTGGTTATTGCCGACAGCCTCCTGCTCAGCCGAGGCGTGATTGACCACCACAAGCCCGCAGGACCGGTCGTGCTTGAACCGGTCGTCGCGGAGATTGTCTTAAAGCGCCAAGGCACACCCACCGTCCACCTCCTCGACCACAGCGGGGTAAAGACCGACAAAACCGTGCCGGTGAAAAGGAATCGCTTCACCATCGATACCGGGCGCGACGCCACGCCCTACTACCTGATCACGTACTAGCAGCCTGTCGGCCCCTTCGCTTTTGGCTTGTGTCGCCAAGGCGTTCAACTATGGTTGCGCCTCATTTTTCGAACAGGGAACAGGTTATGAAGGAAATCAAGATTGGAATTCTCGGATTCGGCACCGTCGGTGCCGGCGTGGTGGAAGGGCTTCAGAAAAACGGGGCGCTGGTCGCCGGACGCACCGGCATCAAGCCGGTGGTGGCGAAGATTGCCGATCTCGACACGACCACCGACCGCGGGATTGTCGTTCCGGAAGGGGTGTTGATCCCCGATGCGATGGCTGTGATTTCCGACGAAAGCATCGACCTGATCGTTGAACTCATTGGCGGCACCACGATTGCGCGCACCTTTGTGCTAGAGGCATTGAAGCAGGGCAAGCCGGTCATTACCGCCAACAAGGCGCTGCTCGCCGAACATGGCGTGGAGCTATACAAAGTGGCGCAGGAAAACCGCACTGGCATCTACTACGAAGCGGCGGTGGGCGGGGGCATTCCGATCCTGCGCTCGCAACGCGCGGGACTGATCGGCAACCGGATCGAGAGCATCTACGGCATCCTCAACGGTACCTGCAACTATATCCTCACGCGCATGGAGCGCGAAGGCCTGCCTTTCGACGAAATCCTCGCCGACGCCCAAAAGCTCGGCTATGCGGAAACCCCGCCGGATCTGGATATCGACGGCATCGACACGGCACATAAAACCGTGGTTCTCGCTTCGATGGCCTATGGTGCGCCGGTGCCGATGTCGGCCGTTTCCGCAAAAGGAATCCGCGGCCTTTCCGGCGAGGAGATTGCCAACGCCGACGCGCTCGGCTACCGCATCAAGCTGCTTGCCATCATCGAGGAAAACGAGGGCAAGATCGAGCTTTCGGTCGAACCGACGCTGGTTCCAAAGAACCACATGACGGCGTTGGTGAACGATTCGTTCAATGCCGTATTTGTGAAAGGCGATCTGGTTGGCGACACCATGTACTATGGTCGCGGGGCAGGGCGCCTTCCGACCGCCAGCGCCGTCATCGGCGACATTATGGAAGCGGCGGCCGACAAGGTTCATGGTGTTGGAACGCCCGTGGGCATCACTATGATGTTGCAGAAGGATGAACTGGAATACTGCGCCGCCGGAGACATCGAGAAACGGTGCTATATCCGCCTTGCGCAGGGCGATCTTGAAGCGGCCGCCGCGATCCTCGAAAAGCACGGCATTGGCATGGCCTCGGTGGAAGAAACGACCTCGGTCATTCTAACGCAACGCGCCAAGGAATCGTCCTTCGTGGCGGCCATGGCGGAACTCGGCGACGCCGTCCGCCTGCGCATCGAGGATTTTGAAGAAAAAGGGTAACCACGAAACACACTAAATACACGAAAGCCACTCCTGTTTGGTTTCGTGTGATTCGTGTATTTCGTGGTTCAAAAAGGATAGTTGAAATGAAAGTTGTAAAGTTTGGTGGTTCCTCCGTAGCGAATGCGGAGCAGGTTTCGAAGATCATTGAGATTGTGACGGCGGATGAAAACCGGCGTATTGTGGTGGTGTCGGCTCCGGGCAAGCGGCACGGCGACGACACCAAGGTGACCGACCTGTTGATTGCGCTGGCCAACACCGTGTTGGAAGGCGGCGACTATGAAGTCGCCCTGGAAAGCGTGGTTTCGCGCTATGCCGAGATCCAGCGGGACTTGGAGCTTCCGGAGTCCGTGGTGGCCACCATCGAATCCGACCTGCGCGGACGCATTGAAAACCGCGATGCCAACGCCCTCCAGTTCATGGATGCCATGAAGGCCTCCGGCGAA
>DAOVNC010000098.1 GCA_030630445.1 Kiritimatiellales bacterium
ACCTACAGCGAATGGTTCCACAGCGCGTACAACTCCTCCAACGGGGTCTATGCCCCGCAATTTGCCGGCAACAAGGATGGTGGAATGGTCGCGACGTGTCAGGACTGCCATATGCCCGACATCCTCGGACAGGGTTGCGACCCTGCCCAGTTCCCGGACGTGGACATACGCCCCGACCTTCCGCTTCACGACATGACAGGGGGAAGCACCTGGTTGCCCAACCTGCTGCCCGGTGTATTCGGACTGGGCGCCGAAGAGGCGGCCGCCCTCTCGAACGGAGTCTGGCGGGCCGAATACATGCTGCGCCACGCCGCGCGGATGAAGGCCGATCTGGTAGACGGAGAACTTAGGGTTCAGGTCATCAACGACACCGGCCATAAACTCCCGACCGGCTATCCGGAAGGGCGACGCATGTGGATCAACGTCCGTTTCTACGACGAAAGCGACACGCTGCTGGAAGAGCTTGGCGGCTACGATCCGGAAACCGGAGTGCTGACCAACGACACGCAGATCTATGAAATCCATCCCGGCATTGGAACCAATCTGGCCGCAACACTTAACGTGTTGAATACCAACCGCCACTTTGATCCGGGCCCATCGCTCCACTTCGTGCTCAACAACCAGGTCTACGAAGACAACCGAATTCCTCCGCGCGGTTTCACCAATGCCGAATTCGAGAGCTTTGGCGGGGCAACCGTCGGTCACCACTATGATGACGGGCAGTATTGGGACGATACCTACTTCATCCTGCCGGAAGGCGCGGTACGTGCCGACGTTCGCCTCTACTACCAGAGCACCAGCAAGGAGTTCATTGAATTCCTGCGGGATGAAAACACGACCGACAGCAAGGGGCAGGAACTATACGACCTGTGGAACGACAACGACAAATGCCCGCCGACCCTGATGGTGGAGGCCGTCTGGCCCGAAAACTTCTGGATCAACTCGATCAGCTGGACGGTGGCCGAGGATATTGGCATCGCGTTCAATTCCATTTCGGGATATACCTACTGGATTGAGTACACGGATGATCTCGGGGCAAGCAACATGTTCTGGCAACCCTTCATCAGCAATGGATTCCTTGAGGCCAGCGGAAGCAATAGCCTCTTCCTTGACGACTTCACCCCGGCCACATCCGGCGGCGAACCGGCAGAAGGACATCGCTTCTACCGCATCCTAAGATAACCCGGTTCTCTTGGAGTCTGTCCATTCCAGAGGTTGGAGCCATCCAATCTCTGGATTTTTTGTTGCTTTTTTTCGCATTGCTGCAACAGGAATCCGGTACATGGCGGCGCACGCTAAGGGTTTTCGGTTGTATTTATTGTAAAAAACGCTCTTTCTGGCCTGTTTCCCGGCGGATCCCCAAACTATTCAACAGTGGCACGCCCATTGCTTAATTATGCGCGACCCATTGTGCATGAAGACAGGGAATGGCCATGGAAGACCTATCGATAAACATTAAAGAACAAACCATCCGAAGCCAGAAGCGCGCGGGAATGACACTGGTGGAAACCGTTGTGGCCGTCGCTGTTCTGGCCATTTTCAGCACGGGAGCCTGCAAACTCCTGCTCTCTCACAGGAAAATATCGGACATGGCACGCGCACATTACACGGCGATCAATATTGCCAAAAACCGCCTGGAACTCGTACGAACCTTCGACTTTGACCAAGTGGGTAATTTCATTGAAGACAAGGTAGTGGTGGATGCGAGCGGCATGCCAAACACAGTGGGAAACTATCGCCGCACCACGCAGATAAGCGCCGTCAGCGACAATCTGCTGGAACTAACGGTAACGGTAGACCTACGCAATCGGCAAACCTTGGCTTTTACCCCGGCAAAAGAGGTACTCAACACCTATTTTGCCCGATATCTTGAATCAGGCGGAGGAACTGCTCCTCCCCCGCCCAGCTCGTAAACAGGACCAATGGAATGACGATAAACCGTAAACAAGGATTCACGTTGCTTGAAGTAACCGCGTCCATCGTGTTGCTCGTCATGGCATTGGCACTGGCGCTTGCCGGCTATATGTTTTCGCTGAAAAACGTTAATCAGGCCGATGTGCAGAATGAACTCGACATGGATGTCCAACTGGCCATGGAACGGCTTAAGACCGACTTGCGCCTTTCCTCGCTCGACACCATGTTTTACTACCCGTCCGGGGCCGGCCCCTACGAAGCAATCAGTTTTCCAATGGCAGAAGACTTCGATGGCGACGGGATCTTGGAGAAGGACAGCGATGGAATGATCCACTGGACTGAAACGGTGATCTATCACGTCCGGCCCACCACCCCCAACCAATTGGTCAAGACCACCTTCAAGCCGCGCGACAACTCGCTTAGCGATGCCCAGCGCCAAGCCCAGCTCGAAAGCGTAGTCGGATATGGCCACGGAAATTCCACCTACAACAGTCAAAATGCCTCCTCCCACGTGATTTTTGAAAACCTGCTCAACTGGTCGCTCAATCCCAAGGCGGGCTGGTTCGACGCCTATTCGCCCGTTCCTACGCGCAACAGCTCCAGTCTGGGCTATATCCTGCTGGATCCGGGAACGCATGAATTCGCCTTCAAGGTGATCGACAAAAACAGCAACAGCAGCGGGTACAAGATTGGGATCGACCAGCTCTTTGTTTCGCCCTCCTACAGTGAACGCGAAGCCGAAGCGCAGCTACCGGTCTCGGCACAATCCGGGGCAACGGCTATTGCCCAATACATGCCCGGCGATTGGAAAGGCAACCATCAGCTTTATTTTCCCGCCACCGCCACAGGGAGCGGCTTTACATTGGAACTTGACAACGATCGGTGGGAAGAAACCAATTTTGGTGCCTTGGGGTACAGGGCGGAGGACACCGAATTCATATTTGACGGGACTCTGACCCCCAGAGATTTCATTGTGCAACTCCGCGGCAACGACATCACGTGGGAAGCCGCAGAGCAAACCGGTTCGCTGATCGGAACTTCCGTTTCCAATTCAACACTAAAAGGCACGACGGTGGCCGTCCATATCAACGGATCGGAGCTACTCGCAAACGGCGACTGGATGGTCTACAACGGCCGAAAGTGTCAACTAACCTTTCAAGCGAGTGCCATGGGGCAATTGCAGGTGAAGGATGTCTACATCGTAAAAACCGATTCCCTGGAAACCACTTCCTATGGATTATCCGGCACTCCAGTACAGGCTAGGTTCTCGGGCTCATCAGACTCCCCCGTCATGAATCCCGGTGTATCTGAAACATCCGACCCGATCGACTTCGAGATCAATACCACCAACAACTATCTGGTCATGTTCCGAATCAAGGACGATGGAACCCAGTGCTTCCCAGTGGCACGGAAAAACCAGCTTGCATCTATCCCTGACTGCTGGGTTGACGGAAACCCGACCAACACAATTTTCGCACTGACCTCCATCACGGCTAGCTATCCGGAAAACGGGGAATATACCTCGCAGATTTTCGACACGCATCTATCAAAACCTAAATATGGCGACCTTTCATGGAACGACGATATACCCACGGGAACCGCGATTGCCCTGAAAGTGCGTTCAGGAAACCAACCCGACCTCTCCGACGCCTCCGACTGGAGTGCAATTTCGGCCTCATCGGTCAACCCCCGTTCCGCTAGCGCTTCCTACAACCGCTACATTCAGTTCCAAGCTCTGCTCACCTCCAATTCGGATGGCACATCTACCCCGAAGCTCAAGAATGTCACCATCGACTGGGCCGGAGAACGGCAACTGGTGAATATTGGCGGGATTTTTACAAAGGGGCCCGACTATGGCATGTTCGAGATCAGCGTGAATGGCACCCCGTTGCGCTCCGCCCTCATTGTCGATTTGGAAATCTACAGGGATGTACGGGTGATGAACCATGAATCCCGGAAAGTCACCTCGTTCCTGAAAATGGATATGACCCCAAGAAACAGCGGAATGTAAATAAAGGAGAGTCCCATGAAGAAGAGACATCACAATAAAAACGGCTTCGCACTGTTTTCAGTGCTGTTTATCATTGCAGCCATTTCAGTCATGCTTGGAATGCTGACCCAAATCGGCGGTCAACGGGTCCATACCGCCAAAAGGCTGACCGACCAGATCAAGGCCTTGGCCTATGCCGAGGCCGGAATCGACTATGCCTATTCCATCCTATCGGTTGATTTTGACCAAAAGAACAACCCCGATGCCTTCCTGCTGGACGGTGGCGAAACCTCAACCGTGGCACTAAATTATAGTAGCGACGGGTTCTTTAGTCTGATGATGGGACAACTCGAAAGCGACGAAGGAGGCACAAGCCCTTCCTCAACCCAAAGCAGCTATGGCGACGGCTCTTTCGCGCTGACCATCACCCCCATTAGCAACAAGTATGTGATCATCAACTCCGTCGGCAAGGTGGGCGATGCCATCCGCACCGCCGAAATTCTCGTGGACGACGAAAATGCGAGCAGCATTGAGGACTACTCCACATGGGAAGCCTTTAACTTTTCCGGCGCTAGCGGCGGCGAATTCTCCTTTGGAGGAACCGGCCTGATCACAGCAGGAACAAATGGCGTCGGGCATTATATTTCAAACGGTCCAATGGATATCAGAGGAGATGCAGACGTAGAAGTAAGCCTTTCCTCCCCCTCCACCATATCGATTAAGAACAATGTTACCATCGAGGGCGATGTAACCACACCGGATCCTGATTGGACGGAAAGCAAGGTTACCATTACTGGAACAGCGGCACAGGAACCCGTCAAGCCAGTCAAGATTCCTGATATCAACCTAACCCCCTACTATAATTGGGCTAAGAATAACGGCGAAGTGCATAACGGATTTTCCACCAGTTCATCCTACACCCCCGCAGGCGGAATTCTGTGGGTGGATGGAGATGTAACGATCTCCAGCGACGCAGTCATCAATGGCTCCATTATCGCCACAGGAAATATATATATCAGCGGCCAAGCGAATGTTGTCCCAACCACCACGGCGTTTGCCATGGCCTCGCGGGATGGAAATATTAAAAACACCTCAACCGGTGATATCTATGGCCTTGTCTACGCCAAAACCGGAGACTATGCGCAAACCGCTAATGGGCGGCTGTTTGGCCAAGTCATCGTGAATGGAGATATCAAAAAGTCCGGAGTCTCGGATATTATCTATAGGCGCAGCGTCCCCACCCCTCCCGGAGCCCCGGACCAAGTCAATGCCTGGCCCGTCGTCTCCGCTTGGCAAAAATAACTTTTCAGGTTTCCTCCCAAACCTGCAAAAAACACGCACGGCCCGACTTCCCCTCCCAGAAGTCGGGCCGTGTTCCTTTCCCGCATATTTTCTTAAACCCCGCAAAAGGCTATGTTATACGTTCTCCATGAAGCATGCCCTCAATCTCATCCTGCTTGTTCTGGTTGCCCTGAACATCTATTCGTGCGGAAAGAAAAACGAGCTTCCCTTCTATGCCGATTTTCCCGGAATCTCTCGGCAAGACCCGGCCCAAACCCCGACGCAACGCCCTCCTTTCACCGCTCAAGTGGAGAATCAAACCCATCATGTGAAACCGCTCTACAACTACCATATTGCGGGAATGGTGGTGTCGTGCGGATTCAGCAAAAACATGGCGGAATACCGGAGCGACGACCTCAACATCATGGATGCCGGAATCATCTGGGGAAGCAACCTGAACCCGGCCATTTATAAAAATGTCGAGTTCTACAACAACGGCGTTTGGCTGCATGCGAAGACCAAGGATCAAGAGGTATGGCAGCGCCTTGACCAGGAAAGATTGTCAAACAACCACCTGCTTTGCACCGACCCACAACTGGAAAAACAGATCAAGGCCATAAAGCGGGGCGATGTCGTCTATATCAAAGGGTGCTTGGTATCCTATTCAGGAAGAGGTAGCAGTGTGAACCGTACCGATAGCGGCGACGGAGCCTGTGAAACAATCTGGGTGGACGAGTTCGAAATCCTTCAGGATGGGACGAAGCACTGGCACTTCCTCCATCGCGCAAGCCTCTATGGATTGGTCACGCTGCTGGCCATCCAGGTTATACGCTTTTTCTGCGTAGCACCTCCCGGATACAAGGCTTGAAGTCCAAGAAACCTATTGCTCCGGCATGAATACATTGTGACTCAGCAGGAGGGGTTGATGGCCGCAAAGGAAAGAATAACACGATGGTGTAGAGAACGCTTCACCCCGCAGGGGAAAGCGTTGCCCTGCCGCAAAGCACCGCCTCCCTTCGGGTAGGCGGTCACTACACCATGGTTGATGGTCTCAATATTTATCCGCCGGATCTATAATACGACCAACGGCTGGAAAAAATTTCGAAAGACGCCTGTACCCAGCTATTCACGAAACGGATTCATCATCGGAACTATTGCGAAAGGGCGGTTTCCCGTGTCCATTTCTTGAGCAGGAGCTGGGGGTATTCCAAGGTATGGTTGAATTTCAAAGACAGGTTGAAGAACGATTTTCGATGGGCGGGGAATTTAAAGCCAAGGGAGGTGCAGAGAATGGCCTTCTCCTCCGGCAGGATGCGGAGATCGAGCAGTTGTTTGATCGAGGGGGGCGTTTCGCTGGAGAGGATGGAGGTTGCTTCCCTCTGGGCCAATGTCGATTTTCCGAGTTCGGCAATGGCTTTGGCTAGTTCGGTTTCGGCGATTCCGGGATATCCATGGTGGCTGGCGGCGCAATAGAGGATAAGGTGCGCGGTATATTCGTGGTCTTCGTTTTTGCTAAGAAGGTTGTGGGCCGCTTCTATTTCTCCTGTACGGAGGAGGCGCTGAAGGGGGGCATTTCCCCGGCCGGATGCCAGAAGGTTTTCGAGATAGTCGGTCGCGTTGCCGACCGCATAGAAGCGGGCGGCATAGAAGTAGGCATTCCAGCGACCACCGGGGTCTGGAAAGCTTTCCATGGCTTCAATGGCCAACTTGTGTTCGCCGATCAGCGTGAGGTATTTTATTTTTTCCGCAACCCACTCGCCATTGCCGGGATCTGACTCAAGGTTGTTTTGGACTTGGCGAAGCAGGTGGTCGTAGTGGCGCAATGCAAGGTGAACTTGTTTGTCGAGTTCCTTGAATTCCGGATTGTCCGGCGATTGTTCCGCTGCTTTTTCACAGAAAAGCAGTGCCTCCTTGAACTCCCCTGAGCAGAGCAGGTCGTATGCGATGGCGTGGTAGCCTAGGCCGTGGCTACCTGTTCCTTTTTCGGATTTTTCGAAAAGCAACCGTGCCGTGTTACGGTTTCGGGCAACGCGGCCAAGCAGGTAGTAGTATCCGGGCATGTCCGGATGGGATTTGCAAAGCATGGCGTATTCGGTCTGCAAGTCATGCTCGGGCCGCCGGGTTTCCATAAAACTCTGGTAGAAGCAGTGCCATGCAGGCAAAGGGGGTAGAACGCTCTTGCCATGTTGCAGGAAAGCAAGCACCTGATCCGTAGTCAGATCGCTTGTTGCAATCTTGATCAGGTTCTCCATTTCCGCCCCCGAGGGGTCGATCATGAGTACGCGGCGGGCATACATGGCTGCATCGCCAGGGTCGCCGTGTGCGCGGAGAAACTCCACCATTTCAACGTGGCTGCCCGGCACATGGTTGAATAGTCGGGATCGGGCGGAATGCCTGGAGCCCACCCATGCCGGGAAGCCGGAAAAGGGATCATCGACATTCTCGAGTGCATTGATCACTTTCCCGAACAGGTAGCGATTCGTTGTTTGTCCTTCAAATAGGGTTTCCTCAACCATTACCGCGATGGCGTCGGGATTCAATACGAGTACGTGGTCACCAAACTTTTGCTTAAGTATCGACAGTTTATAGTTGAACAATATTGGCGTTGTGTGGCCAAGCAACCCATGCGTTTGCATTTGGTGTTTCCCGAGGCGCAACTTGATGCGTTTGAGCTCATATGGACGGAGCCGGTATAGGTTGCCGTCAATCTCGACGGAGCAGGGCTTTGGTGCACCGCTGACGAGCCACGCAGTATGGTTGCGCATGGCGGATATGCCGTTCGCGACGAGAGCGATGAGCAAACAGGCCGTGACGGCCATCACGAATGCATAGGGACGCCACATTGATTCGGGGCGGAGGCTATGCGTCGCCATGCGCTCTGGATCCTTTTTTTCACGCAGTGACTGGCAGAGGGCGAGCAGCTCCTCTGCCCGCGGCCCAGCGCCCAGAACGATCGCCTTGCGGCAATAGGTTTCCGCTTTGGCATAGTGACCAAAGCGGCAGAACCCCTGGGCGATTACCAGCTGCACCTGCATGTGGGTTTCGAAACGGCGTCCATACGACTGCTCAAGATCCATGAACCACGACTCTTCGTTGTATACCATCAAGGTATGCAATCCGTTCAGCGCCGTATCCGGGTTGTCGGCATCGGATGAAAAACCCTCCATCATTCCCGCCAAATCCTTTGCACGCAGCTTCCGGTATTTACGGTTGGAAGTCATGCCATGCTCGCCGCAATGCGAACATTCGTCTAGAATGCGTATTTTGCCGAGAGGGATCAGTGGAAATTGTAGCAGATTCAGAAACCTGCCCGTCCTATAGGAGCTGAGAACAGTCAACTTCCGGCACACATCGCAAACGGCGTGGTGCGAAACAATTTCCTGCTTCCCATAAAAGCCTGTGCCGAAAAAATCTTTCATAAAACCCATCCCGAAACACCGTCCTTTTCCAAACATCGCACTCGTTTTCAGAGTACAGTTAATTAAGTCGTGGTTTCAAGAGTGTTTATTCGTTTTTGCGGCGGTGATCAATCATCCAGCAAGACATAGACATCATCGCTGTCATAGCTGTTGCGTCCGGCACCGTTAGGGCCGAAGGAACCCACGACGACGCGCATGACCCCATCGACGAGATAGTCGGGATCGAAGAAATAGGGATTGCCCCACGGATCCTTGATTTCACCACCATAGTAGGGACCCTTCCACTCGTTATACGTTCCATCCGTATCCAGCAACCCGCAACGCGCCAGTGAAATATCCCACATCTCCGTGCTGCCACCCGTCGTCCGGGGTTGGGCATTTGGCCATTTACCGCTATCCCACGCCAACTGCAAAACCGCGGTAGAAATCATCTCAAGCTCGATTCTGGCCTCTTTGATTCTTGAACTCTGAACCCCCTTGAGTATCGCCGGGACACCGATCCCGGCCAGCAATCCGATAATGCCCACAACCACCATGATTTCAACCAGTGTAAATCCTCTTTGTTTCATCTAGCACCTCTTTTGACTACATGCCTATGAATAAGCCCGCCAGCGCGCACTTCCTCACAATCTATTACGCAGTTCCCATGCCATGCCGATACGAAAATTTTGCCCGGTGAACAGACCCTAGCGCGGCAGAGCCGCTTTGGAGTGCGGTGGCAACCGAAGGGCGACACCGCTTTCCGGTTGATCTGCAATCCGTTGCATCGCCAAAGCGCAGTCGCACCTCTCGGCTTGCCTGCGCACTCCAAAGCGGCTTTGCCGCGACAATAGGGTTTCTCAATAAGCTACCGCCTAAAGGCGGGACTACATACCCAGCCCAACAGTAGGCCCCGCTCATAAAAATGACCCAATATCGCGCTTTCCCCATTCCAAAACTGAAAAAATTCGCAGATCTG
>DAOVNC010000171.1 GCA_030630445.1 Kiritimatiellales bacterium
AACGCGGAAGCGAGCAACGGCATGAACTCGTTGATCTGCAACGTGCCGCGCGATGCGCATTCGGTGACGATAAAATCGTTGGCCTGGACCTTGATCCCGATCTGCATCACGCTTTCAAGGATCACCGGATTCACCTTGCCGGGCATGATCGACGAACCCGTCTGCACGGCGGGTAGCTTGATCTTTCCGTTCATGTGCAGCAGGCGCAGGTCGCCGCATATTTTAAGCAGGTTGGCGGAGGCCGCCTTCATCATTCCGGAGACCTCGACAAATGCATCGGCATTGGCGGTTTGGTCGACAAGATTTTCGCCGCGGCTCAGCCCGAGGCCGGTCACTTCGCGCAGCTTGTCGGTTACGAGGAAGATATAGCTACGCGGCGCGGTCAGTCCGGTACCGACGGCAGTACCGCCCAAATTGACCACGCGCAATCGCTCCTCGCACTTGAAGGTGCGCCAACGGTCGCGGGCAAAGGCTTCGGCGAATGCACCGAACTGCGCTCCGAGCGTCAAAGGAACCGCATCCATCATCTCGGTTTTCCCAAGGGTTGGAATGTGCGCGAACCGCTTTTCCGCCTGCTGAAAAGCGCCCTGTAGAATCTCGATTTTCCCGGCCAGATTGCGTAGCCCATGGATGGCGGCCACCTTCACGGCGGTTGGGTAGACATCGTTCGTCGACTGGTGAAGATTCACATCTTCAATGGGGTGGACATTCTCGCCGGCTTTGTTGGCGATAAGTTCGTTGAGCATCATGTTGGTCGAGGTTCCTGCGCCGCCTTGGAGGGCGGGAAGCTGAGATTTGAAACTTGAACCCTGAAACGCTTCGCAAGCCGAGATAATGGCATTAGCCTTCGAGTCCTCCAAAAAACCAAGCTCCTTGTTGGCGAGGGCACAGGCTTTCTTGACCTGCGCCAGAGCGGAGATCAACGATGCGTGCACAGGAAGCCCGGGGATCGGAAAGTTTTCCAGTGCACGGGCGGTGTGGATCCCCCAAGGCGCGTCGGTGGGAATTTCCTTTTCGCCGAGAAAATCTTTTTCGGTGCGCGTCTTCATTTGACTTTGCTCAACATGGATTTGACGGAGACGCCGGAGAGACGGCCGAGCCGACCGGTGAGGGAGCCGAGCTGGTCGGTGGAGGCGTCGATGACGAGCGTGATGGCCGAGCAGTTGCGTTTGGGGCACGGCACACCGGTGCGCGCGAGGATAATATCGCCGAATTCGGACAACAGCGTGTTGACGCTAGCCGCGTTTGCCTCGCGGTCTTCAATAATCAGGCCGACAAAGCCTAGACGTGTTTCCATGGTCTCCTCCGTTCCGTTATCACGAAACCTTCAGAATGAATTAAAGATCCCTTGCAGCCGGCCGCAGCCCATTGCGCAGGAGAGAGGCACCCTACTTAATTACGTACGGATGGCAAGTGGTTTCTACTGCCCATTGCACGCCTGCGCCAAAACCTCTTTGATCTGGCGCTTGCGTGTCTCGATGCTTTCGCAAAGCTTAAACTGAATTTTTGCGCGGTGGAGGTTTTGCTCGGGCTGCTTCACCTTGAAGTAGACGTTGCCCGCCAGATGGTCTTGGAAGAAGCGTAGTCCCAACTCGAAAGTAATGAGGCGAATCGAGTCGTAGAGGTATTTCTTGTCGTTTTCGGTGAGAAAACCCTTTGCGAATTCGATGTAGCCTCGGACAAAGGCCTCGCACAGATCAAGGTCGAAGGCGACCTTGCCGATATCCTTGGTCTCCTCCCCTTCGCGGTTGCAGAGGGAGCGGAGGGCGTCGCCAAAGTCGTAGTGGATGAGGCCGGGCTTGGCGGTATCGAGGTCGATGATGGCGGTGCCCTTGCCGGTGTCATCGTCGATCATGATGTTGCTGACCTTGGGATCGCCGTGGATAAGGCGCGTTTTCAGCTCCCCCGCAGCCAGGGCATTTTCCAGAATGTGGGCAAATTCGCGGCGCTCTTCGACAAACTTGACGAGCGTCCGTACCTCCAGCGAGCTTTCGATCAATTCCTGCGCGGTAGGCGTTTTAAGCACCTCGTCGTATTTTGCAAGGTATTTCGGGGTTTCGTGGAAGCCCGGCAGGGTGTCGCGCAAGCTTAGGGGGTTCATGGTGGAGACCATGCGGTGGAATTGGCCAAGCACCATGCCTACCTCGCGGGCGTGTTCGGCGCTCTGGGCAGTTTCATAGGACGAGGCCGAGGCAATCAAGGTAAGCGCCCGCCAAAAACCGCCGTCTTCGTCGCGGAAATAGTCCTGTCCATTGCGGCACGGAACAATGCGGGGCAGCTGCCAGATGCGGTCGGCGCTGCCGCTCTCAGCCTGCATCTGCTTGTGGCAATGGTTGGTGAGGATGCTAAGGTTTTCCATAATCCACTCCGGCTGGGCAAAGACATGCCCGTTGACGCGTTGCATAATGATACGCTCTTCGGAAAAGTGGGTTCGGAAAACAGCGAGGTAGGTGTCGTTTACATTTCCGCTTCCAGTGGGTTGCATACTCGCCAACTGCCCCGCCACATCGAACTGTTCCGCAATCTTAACTGGTTTCATACGCCGTCCCTTCAACTCTGTAAACAAAGCCCATACATACTTTATTCGACCGCCCGAGACAAAAGAATAGTTGGAATTTAAACCTTGCGAAACCGCGAAACCCTCCGTATATTCCGCGCCTTAATTAATCGGCAAGTGCCGGTTAGAAGCGAAGACCACCTGACCTCGTGGTGTGTCAAAGCGGATTGTTTATAAATTGTTAAACCAGAAGGAGAGGATCAAATGGCTGAGTCATTCACGAAAACCGTTGGCGTGCAGGATCTGCTCGATGCAGGCCTGCATTTCGGTCACCAGACCAAACGTTGGAATCCCAAAATGAAGCGCTATATCCACGGCGCGAAGAACGGGATCTACATTATCGACCTGAACAAAACCCTTTCGCAGCTCGAACTCGCGCAAACCTTCCTCAACGATGTCATCCTGCGCGGCGAGAAGGTGCTGTTCGTCGGCACCAAGAAACAGGCGCGCGAAATCATCAAGGAAACTGCGGAAGGCCTTGAACAACCCTACGTGATCCACCGCTGGCTCGGTGGCATGCTGACCAACAACAAGACCATCCGCAGCTCGGTTTCCCGCATGCGCGAACTTCAGAAAATGGAAAACGACGGCAGCATGGAGAAACTGCTCAAGAAAGAAATCTCCGTCCTGCGCCGCGAGAAAACCAAGCTGGAGCGCAACCTGAGCGGTATCGCCAGCATGGAAAAGAAACCTGGTGCCCTGTTCGTGATCGATCTGAACCGCGAAAAGCTGGCCATCGCCGAAGCCCAACGCCTGAATATCCCGATCGTTGCGCTCGTCGATACCAACACCGACCCGGACGAAGTCGACTATCCGATTCCGGGCAACGACGACTCGCTCCGCTCCATCGGCCTGATTGCCGAGGTTCTTGGCGAAACCATTAAGCAGGCGCACGAAATCTACACCGCCAAGGCGAAGGCCGAAAAGGAAGCCCGTGAAAAGGTCGAGGCCGAAGAGCGCGAAAAGGCGAAAATCGCCCGCGAAGAGCGCCAGAAGAAAGAAGCGGAAGACAAGAAAAAGCGCGAAGAGGTGCTGAAGAAAATTAAGGAGCAAAAAAAGAAAGCCGACGCCAAGAAGAAGGCAGAAGCCGATGCCGCAAAAAAAGCCGAGGCTGAAAAAGCGGCCAAGGAGGAAGTAAAGGAAGAAGCTCCTGCGGCAGCCAAGACCGAAGAAGCTACGCCGGTTGCAGAAGAACCGAAAGCCGAAGAAGCAAAGGTTGAGGAAACACCCGCTGTCGAAGCATCTGCTGAAAAGGCCGAGGAAGAAGAGGCTCCTGCCGACGAAGAGGAACTGAAGAAGATCGCGGAGCAGAAAAAAGAAGCCGACGCCAAGAAAAAGAAGGCTGCCGCCGCCAAGAAGAAGGCTGCTGCCGCCAAGAAAGCCAAGGCTGAAAAAGAAGCTGCTGCCGCCAAGGAGGAAGTGACGGAAGAAACTCCCGCCACAACAGAGGAAGCTCCTGCCGAAGAAACATCCGAAGAGAAAAAAGAAGCATAATTTAGGAGAACCAAACAATGGCTATTACAACCAGCATGATCAAAGAATTGCGCGACGCCACCAGCCTCGGCATCGCAGACTGCAAAAAGGCTCTGGAGGAAACCGACGGCGACTTCGATGGCGCCATCAAAATTCTCCGCGAAAAAGGCGCCGCCGTGGCCGCCAAGCGCGCCAGCAAGGAAGCCAAGGAAGGCGTGGTTCAAGCGATCGTTTCCGCCGATGCCCAAAGTGCCGCAATGATCGAAGTCAACTGCGAAACCGACTTCGTGACCCGCAACGAAGACTTCCAGGCATTTGTTGCCGAACTGCTCGGCGAAGCCATGGACTTCGAGTCCGGAAAGATGGCTGAAGGCGTGGCCAAGAAGATTGAAGATAAGATGGCTTCCATCGGTGAAAAGATCCAGTTCCGCCGCAACGTCAAGTGGACGGTTGAAGGCACCGGTTCGATCACCTCCTACATCCACATGGGTGGAAAGGTGGGCGTCCTGATCGAACTCGGCTGTGAAAGTGCCGACACCATCAACAATCCGGTCTACAAGGAACTCGCCAAGGATCTGACCCTGCACGTGGCTGCCGCCGCACCGCAGTATCTGACCCGCGACGAAGTGCCTGCCGAGTTGATTGAATCCGAACAGGAAATTTTCCGCAAGCAGCTCGTAGGCAAACCGGAAAACATCATCGACAACATCCTGAAAGGGAAAACCAACAAGTTCTTCTCCCAGATCTGCTTTGTCGAGCAGGGCTTTGTGAAGGAAGACAAGATTTCCATTACGGATCTGGTTGCCGAAAAGTCCAAGGAAGTTGGCGACACCATCAGCATCAAGCGCTATGTCCGCTACCAGCTGGGAGCGTAGCCGCCCGGACATCCGGAATGCTCCGGATCATGAAAAAGTCCTCGCCTCCGGGCGGGGACTTTTTTGCGCCTATCCACAATAGACCATTTGCACTTCATACTTAATGAAGTATGAAATAGAAAACTCGAAACCCCTTTGTTTGCAGCAGTTTTGTGAAAACGAAATTCACACTTCATTAAGTATGAACTCCCGAATCGGAATTACCTCTCCAACCCCTCTGGCAGGGTTTGAATAAAGACCTTGATCTGTTCGCGTACCCTGCGGTAGCAATCGAGCTGCGCCTCTTCGTTTCCCCCCACCTCGGCGACAGTGCGCGCCATCTTCGGCGGATCGTCAAAGCTGTGGTGAACCACCGTGGCGCTACCGGGAAAGAGCGGGCAGGTTTCGTGCGCGTGGTCGCAGACGGTCACGACATAATCGAGATCCAAATCCATAAATTCATCAAGGTGCTGCGATTTCTGGCTGGAGATATCGACCCCCGCCTCGGCCATCACCTTGACGGCGCCGGGATTGAGTCCATGGGTTTCGAGGCCGGCGGAATAGACCTCGATCGCGTCGCCCTTCAGCGCGCGCGTCCAGCCCTCGGCCATCTGGCTACGGCAAGAGTTTCCGGTGCAGAGATACAAGAGTTTGATTTTTCCAGACATTGGATTTTCCTTTCGGTTTAAACTTTTATGAACCAATCCGTGGTGCGGTTGGCAAAACCGACGAGCATCAGCATGACGGGCACCTCCACCAGCACGCCGACAATCGTGGCGAGGGCAACGGGCGAGGTAGTGCCAAACAGGGCAATGGCGACGGCGACGGACAGCTCGAAAAAGTTGGAAGCGCCGATCATTCCTGCGGGGGCGGCCACATTGTGCGGGAGCTTGAACGCCTTGGCCGCGAGATAGGCGATGAAGAAGATCAGCACGGTCTGGAGGATCAGCGGTACGGCGATCAGACCAATGTGCAAAGGGTTGTCCAGAATGACATTGCCTTGGAATGAAAAGATAATAACCAGTGTCAGCAGCAAGCCAATGATGGTGATATTGCTGAATTTGGGAAGAAAGATGTTTTCGAAATAGGCCCTCCCCTTGGTCTTGAGCATGTGTCCCCGGGTCAAGGTGCCTGCCGTCAACGGAACAACCACAAAAAGCACCACCGAAAGGAAGAGCGTGTCCCACGGAACAAAAATATCGCTCACTCCAAGCAGGAACTTAACGATGGGCACGAAAGCAACCAAGATGATGAGGTCGTTGGTGGCCACCTGCACCACGGTGTAGGCCGGATTCCCCTTGGTCAGATGGCTCCAGACAAAGACCATGGCCGTGCAGGGGGCCGCACCAAGGAGCACGGCGCCAGCTAAGTAGTCTTTCGCCAGATCCGGCGGAATGAGGTTTTTGAAAATAACATGGAAAAAGAGCCAGGCCATGCCGAACATGGTGAAGGGTTTGATCAGCCAGTTGGTGATCCACGTAATAAATAGTCCTTGGGGATTTTTCCCGACGTTCTTCACGCTCTTGAAATCGACCTTCATCATCATCGGGTAGATCATCACCCAGATCAGGACGGCGACGGGGATCGAGACCCGCGCATATTCCAGCTTTCCGAGAAAGGCTGGAATGCCCGGTAAAAACTTCCCGATCAGGATTCCCGCCACCATGCAGAGGGCAACCCATACGGTAAGATATTTCTCGAAGAAGCTAATGCCGGTGTCTTGGTTCTCTTTTTTGCTCATCTTAATTTTCCTACTTGTTCGGGCAGCATTCTTCGCCGCGCTGCTTCCGACAAAGGTCTTCAGGAGCGCAGGAGACGATCTCCTTTAAAAGGATTCGATCCGCTTCGAGTTCTGCGACATTTTTTAGTTCGGCCTCCAGCCATTGAAAGAGTCGGGCATCGAGCGAAGCATCCAGCCGGTAGTAGACCCAGCGACCTTCCTTGCGGCTCTCCACAATCCCGGCCCGCACCAGCAACCCCATGTGGCGCGACGCCGTTGCCCCCGTTACCTCCAGCAACTCGACAATCTGGCAGGCGCACAGCTCGTCCATGTGGAACAACGCCGCCACCACGCGCAGGCGGTTGCGATCAGAAAGAGCCTTGAGCTGTTCCAATGTCTTATTCATACCTCCCGTTATACTTAGTCTATTAGCTAACTGTCAATATGATATTTGAGGAATTTCCCAGTACGTCTAAAGAAAAAAACGGGCAACAGGCTTTGATTACCCCCCGACGACTGGAGTATCTTTGTTCCTTTGAAGAAGCGAGGAGCGACCTATGTTTCCAGAAACCAGACTAAGACGCCTGCGGCAAAGCGCGGGGATTCGCAACATGCTCGATACTCCCCTGCCCGGCCCGGAAAAGTTTATCTGGCCCGCCTTCGTGATCGATGGCGCGGCGAAACGCGAACCAATCGAGGCCATGCCCGGACAGTCGCGGCTGAGCGCCGACCAACTGCTGATCGACCTTGAGCCCGTGGTTGAATCCGGTGTCGGCGGTATCCTTCTTTTTGGGT
>DAOVNC010000270.1 GCA_030630445.1 Kiritimatiellales bacterium
CCACCATTCCTCGCGGAATCGCAGTTGATTTCGTCTAGCGCTTTAGCTACCGTTTCCCTAATGAAAGGAACAACGAATAGCCGGACAACGCGCAGGGGACTTCAACCCCATAAGTTTGCATTCATGCCAGGCGTACCCAGAAAAAGAAAGGACCAGTCATGGTGACTGGCCTTTATAAAGTGGTCGGGGTGGAGAGATTCGAACTCCCGACCTATTGCTCCCAAAGCAACCGCGCTACCAGACTGCGCTACACCCCGTTCCCAATGATGGAAAGCGCGGAAATATCAAGGATTCGGAAGACAAAGGCAACCCCTTTTTCGAACATTCCCGAAACGGTTGCAATAGCGGTTCGCTTGGGTATGATGGGCCGCACTATGACAATGAATATCCAGACCGTAGAGGAACTGAACAAGATCATCCGCAACGGCGATGTCCGCGAATACATCCAACAGGAAGAGGAGGCCAAGGGGCTGGAGGTGGCGGGTATCGCCGGGAAAATTGCGGAGCAGAACCACCGACTGAAGTGGATTTGGCTGGCCGGGCCGTCATCGGCGGGGAAAACAACCTTTACCCGGAGACTGGCGGCAGAGCTTCAGGCGCAGGGCATTCCAACGCATCAGATTTCGCTGGACAACTATTTTGTGAATCGCGACCTGACCCCGAAGAATGCCAAGGGCGAATACGACTATGAGCATATCGAGGCCATCGACCTCCCCTTGCTGGAGCGCCATCTCGACAAGCTGGAGAATGGCCACACCATCGAGATGCCGCACTTCAGGTTTTTGCATGGCCGCCGCGAGTTCCGTGGCGAGATCATCCGTCTGGAACCGGATGAACTGGCGCTGATCGAAGGCATCCACGGGCTGAATCCGCGCATTACCTCGTTTGTTGATCCCGCCCACGCGTTGAAAATCTACATCGGTGCGCGGACTACGCTGATGCTCGACAACGATACGCGTATTTCGAGCACCAACCATCGGATGATGCGCCGCATGATACGCGACCATCACTTTCGGGGCAACCCGGTGGAAAAAACCTTTACCCTCTGGCCGGCGGTCCGGGCGGGGGAAGACAAATGGATCTTCCCGTTCCAGCCCTTGGCCGATCAGGAATACAACTCCGCACTGGGCTATGAGATTTCCGTTCTCAAGCCTTTGGTCGAACCGTTGATCCGCTCGCTGCCGAACCACCACCCGGGGCACAAAAAAGCCCAGGAACTACTGGAGTTCCTGGGGCATTTTGAGCCGATCGACAAGTCATGCGTCCCGCCGGATTCCATCCTCCAGGAATTTATCGAGTCGCCACGCTAGCGGACGATCCCCTTTTCGGAGGCGCGGCAGAATTCGAGCAGGCGCTGGGTTTCCGGGGTTTGCTCCAGCTCGGCTTCGATCTTGGCCAGCGATTGGGAGACGGATTGTTCCTGGCGGTAGAGGATGCGATAGGCTTCCTTGATGGCCTTGCGCCCCGCTTCGCCGACCCCGCGGCGCTCCATGCCGATCTTGTTGAATCCACGCACTTCGAGCGGATCGCCGGTTCCGATCATGTAGGGCGGCAGATCTTTGGTCACCTTCGACATGCCGCCCACAAAGGCCATCGTGCCGACCCGCAGGAACTGGACAATCCCAACGAGCCCTTCAAGGGTCACCCCGTCTTCAACCACGACGTGCCCGGCAATCTGGCAGGCGTTGGCAATGATGACGCGATTACCGATCTGGCAGCAATGCGCGATGTGCGCATAGGCCATGAGGAGGCAATCGTCGCCCACCGTCGTGAATTCGCCGTCGTTGGTGGCGGCGTTGACGGTGACGTATTCGCGGATGACGGTGTTGTTGCCGATCGTGACACCCGGATGCCCTCCCTTGAACTTGAGATCTTGCGTCTGCCCGCCAATCACGGCAAACGGGGATACCTTGCACCCGTTTCCGAGAGTGGCTTTCCCCGCCACCACCACATGGGAAACCAGTTCGGTGCCGCTGCCGATCACAGCCATTTCGCTTACGGTGCAGTACGGACCGACGATGGCATCGTCGGCAATCTGCGCGCCATCGGCCACGATGGCGGTTTTATGAATCCGTGCCATGGTTCTATGCTCCGTAGCCAAACATTAGGTCCGCTTCGCTGACGAGATCGTCGTCCACATAGGCCTTGCCCTTCACCGAAGCCATGCGGGAACGCATGCGCACCACCTCGATTTCAATACGCAACTGGTCGCCCGGAAGCACCACCCGCCTAAACTTGGCATTGTTGATCGACATGAAAAAAGCCACCTTGCCGTCTTTGCCATCGCGGGAATTGAGCAGTACGCCTGCCACCTGCGCCATGGCTTCGAGCTGCAGTACGCCGGGCATCACGGGGTTGTCCGGAAAGTGCCCCTGGAAAAACAGTTCGTTAAAGGTCAGGTTCTTGATCCCGACAATGCGGTCGCTCCCGTCTTCGAATTCAATGATTTTATCCACCAGCATAAAGGGATAGCGGTGCGGCATGATCTTAAGGATTTCGGTTGTACTAAGTTCTGGCATGGTCTACTCCTGATTGGGTTGAAAAGAGGATTGGAAGCTAGGGGTTCCGAAGGGGTTGTTCAACATTATTTTGAGCGGCCAGAAGCTCGTCCAGCACCGGACACCCCTCGGAGACGCTCCACGCGAACGGAAAAGTGCGGCACTGTTCCGGGCGGGCTTCGTAGATGGAACAACGGTCCCCCTCCAGAAAAGCACAGCTTCCGTCTGCTTTGTCCAGCAGCGCCAATCGAATCCGGTTGGGCGCTAAACGGGTATGGTGATCGATGAACTCCTGATCCAGCACCCCGAGGTGCGCAGAGATTGTCGCAATGTCGTTTTCAGTCAGCAAAACCGATCCCGACCAGCGGCAGCAATCGCCGCAGCCCGTGCATTTAAAAGCCTCTAGAACATTGGGGGCTATCATTGAACCATCCACATTAATGCCGTCTGAATGCGTTGACATTTGGAGGCATTGCAGACACTATGCCTCTTTTATATCCATTTGCGGTAAATGGAATGTTTAGGATAACCTCGAAGAAAGGATCAAGAGCGATGTTCAACAAATTTACGAAAACCACGATTCTAATGGTACTTCCCATGGCCTCCCTGCTGGTATTGACCGGATGCGAGGAAGAAGAAGTCGCAGCACCGGCCACCGAACAAGTCGACCTGTCGCAAACGGAAGACCTGTTTTCCCAGCCCATCCAGCCCAACCCTCTCACCACCGACCCTGCGGCCGTGATTGTCCGGGTAAATGGCGAAGACATTACTCGCGGGGAGATCATGGAAGTCATGAACGCCAGCCTTCAACAACTAGCAGGCAGAGTGCCTCCCCAGCAACTCCAGCAGATGCAGGCCCAGCTCTATACCAATGTACAGGACCAATTGATCACGAAAAAGCTGATGGATGCCGCCATTGCCGCCGCAAACATTGAGGTTACGGAAGAAGACCTTAACGCCGCCATGGAGGAAATCCGCGCCAGTGTACCGCCGGGGCAGGATTTCGAAGCGGCCCTCGCAGCGAACGGAACGACCCTCGAAAAGTTCACTGAGAACATCAAGGAACAGCTCGCTGGCAAAAAGTTTCTCGAAGGCAAGACCGAAGGCATTGAGGACGCAACGGAAGCCGAAGCCAAAGAGTACTACGATGCCAATCCCGACCGTTTCAAAAAACCCGAAAGTGTAAGCGCCAGCCACATCCTCATCAAATTCGAGGAAGCCGACACCGACGAAACCAAGGCCGAAAAGAAGGCCCAGCTCGAAAAGATCCGTGCAGACATCCTTGCCGAAACCATCACCTTTGAAGATGCGGCCAAAACCAACTCCGCTTGCCCGAGCAGTGCCCAGGGCGGATCGCTTGGCACCTTCGGCAAAGGCCAGATGGTTCCTGAATTCGAGCTTGCCGCCTTCACCCAGGAAAAGGATGAAATCGGCGACGTAGTTGAAACCAGCTTTGGCTACCACATCATAAAAGTCACGGACCGCCAGGAAGAGGGCATTGTGGAATTCGACGAATCAAAGGAACAGATCACGACCTTCCTTACTCGCCAAAAGAAACAGGAAGCCGTTACCAACTTCATCAAGAGCCTGCGCGACAGCGCCACAATCGAGATGGTCGCCGCGCCATAGCTAAACGCTGCCTTCATCTGCAAACACCCCTCCCAGCCGAGGGGTGTTTTTTTATTCCGCCATCCTGTTATCCCGTCAAAAAAAGGCTGCACACGAGTCTTCTTCTACGAAGAACCCGAATGGTTCTTCGTAGATTGTTAGCGGGGAATATAGGCATGGGGAGTTTTCATAGCATATGGTTTGTTTATCGACCGCGAAGACGCTAAGAAGCGAAGATTTCTCCCTGTACTATTCCCCTCTGCCACAGGGCCGGGCTTAAAAATTTCTTTTCCTTTGCTTCTTAGCGTCTTTGCGGTCAACTACTTCCTGATGTGCAAGGTTTTCCATCAAAGCGCCATTGAGGAATTCCCTCCATAAAAATCTACGTGGAACCTAAAAAACTCCCGGCCGCATAACGCAACCGGGAGTTTAAAACGTCTTTAAACCTCTCGCCCAATCAGATGGCAAACCCATCTACAAGCAAAACAAACAGGGCCAGCACACAAACAGTGCACAAGCCCAGCGACCAATACGGCAAAGGGCCGTCCTCCACCTTCCGGCGCAGCAGCTTGGAATACGCAGCCACTGCCGCGAGCAGGAACGTAGTCAACAGCACCCCCAGAAACGCCGCCTTGTTCTGCGCCGCATGCGCGACCTTGCTACCGGGAGGCCCCACCAGCGGAAGAATCATGCACAGAAAAAAGAACGAAAGCCCGGAAGCCACCGCCATGGTGGTTCCGAAAATCGGCTTGGATAATATTCCGTCGGTTGGCTGTTGGTCTTGCCTGTCCATATGATTCCCATTGGTTAAAGTGATGTCGAATATACGCAGGAGCCCCGGGGGTTGGAAGAAAAATCAGCGCGGTTCGCCCATGTCCCCCATCGATGGGTGCAGATGAAATCTGCGGAGTCTGGGGTCAATTTCCGCATTTGCTCAGTTGACTCCCCTTTTTTTGCCCCCTATATTGTCTAGGTGCTAGACATGCCAAGCAAAAGGAGGCAATATGGAGCATCAAGAAAGAAGAAG
>DAOVNC010000039.1 GCA_030630445.1 Kiritimatiellales bacterium
AGCCCCTACCTAGCCTGGTTGACGCTGGTGGTTCCGCACCTGCTGCTGTTTGCCATGCTCTTCATGGCGGGCCGACGGCGCGGGCTGGGCAACCGGTCGGCTTCGGGAAGAGCGGGCTTTGTGGATCTTCGGGTACTTGGAATCGTGCTGGCAACGCTGGTCGCGGCCGCGGGTGCCATGTCGGCCCACTCGCCGCAGGAGCTGGAGTTTCAGATTCCGCCGCCGCTTGCGGAGAGGGTGAATCTACAGGTGGAGATCCCAGATTTCGAAACCGAAAAGCGGGTGAACGTCCGTGTGCATATGGACCTGGAACTAACGGCGGAGAAGGGCGACGTCTTTCGCCTGCTCGGCCCAGGATTTATCCTGACGAACTACGACCTCTCCTCGCGTCGTCTCAGTGTGGCCGTGGACCAGAATGGCAGCGCGCTGCGGATCGATCGCGATGGCGACTATAAGGTGTCGCTCGACTATCTGGTGGCGGCCGAATATTCAAACGGCGAATGGGTGGCGAACCTATGGATTCCCGCCGCCCTGGAAAACAAGGCGCAGATCCAGTTGCCGGTCGAGGGCTGGACCCTCCACTCTGCGGAGGCCGTGCGGATCCGGCAGGACGGTACCGATGCGGAGGTGTTGTTTGGAAATCAATCGCGCCGATGCACGTTGCGCTGGAAACCCGAAGAACGGAAAACAGACAAGGAACAGTCCCGGTTTTTTTGCGACCTCAACACACTGGCCGATTTCCGTCCGGGCATGGTCAGCCTGCGGCACGATGTCCTGTTCAATATTGCCCAGGGCGAACTCCAGAACCTGGAGTTCGATGTTCCCGAAGGAATGAGCATTACCGAAGTGCATGGAAAAGGGATCGGCACATGGCGGTATGATCCGGAATCCGGATTGCTCGAAGTGGTTCTTGCGGCTCCGGCAACCGAATCCTATCGCATGCAGATCGGTGCCCAGATTGCCCGGGAAAAACTGCCGCACCAAACCGTCGTTAAAGGGGTCGCCGTGAGGAACGCGGTCATGCAACGGGGCGTGATCGCCCTCGCATCCTCGGATGCCGTGCAGATCGATGTGGAGTCCGTCGAGGATCTGAGCGGCATTAATATCGGCGATGCCGTCCGGTTGCTGGGCGGATCGAAGGAATCGTCCATCAAGCGCGCCTTCCGTTATAACCGCATGCCGTTCGCTGTCCGCGTGGCGGCCGACAAGGTGCTGCCGGAACTGCGGCTCTCCGAACAGACCAGCCTGGATGTGGCCACCGAACAGGTGAGACTCACCAGCCGCCTGAACGTAACCGTAAGCAAATCCGGAATCTTTGCGTTGCGCATCCGCATCCCGGAAGGCTTCGATGTCGATTCGCTTAGCGGCGAAGCCGTCAGCCATTGGGACGAAGTAAACAACGGAACCCGCGAATTGGTGGTGAACTTTGCCAAGCAGATCACCGGGTCGATTTCATTGAATCTGGTGCTCAGCCGGTCCGGCAGCGATCTTGAGGCCGAATTCAGCGTGCCGCGCATCCGGATGGACGGCGTCCTGAAGCATGCCGGAACCCTCGTGGTTACGATGGAGCGCGGCATCAGGATTTCTCCCGCCGCCCGCGATGGGGTAAGCGAAATCAGCCCGCGCGAACTGGGAATTCGGCAAGAGGGATGCCTCGCCTACCGCCTGCTGCGTCCCGACTGGAGCATTCAACTGCAATCCGAAGTGATGGCGCCGAAGATAAAAGCCGAAGTGCTGCAGCGGGTGGATCTGTCGGAAGGCCTGTTGAAAGTCCGTTGCTATCTACAGTACGACATTGAACATGCCGGCGTGAAAACCTTCCGGCTCCAGCCACCCAGCCCGGAGCTGGCGCTGGTGGTTTCCGGTCGCAATATTTCGCGGGTGCGGAAAATCGACGAAGAGAAGGGCATCTGGGAGGTCGAACTCCACGGAAAGGTCGACCGCTACGGGATGGAGGTGGCGTATCAGCTTCCGTTCGCCCACGACAAATCGGAACTATCCATTCGTCCGCTGCAAGTGCTCGGAACGGATAGCCAGAAAGGATACATCGCGATCCTCTCCAGCGGACGCCTGCAGGTAAAACCCTCCGGCATTTCCGATTTTCTCCGGACGGAGGATGCCCGCAGCATTCCGCGCCGCTTCGGTGCCGGAGACCTTTCCGCCTCCGTGTTGTGCTACCGCACCACCGAAAGCGACTATGACCTGAAACTGAACGTGATCCGCCACGCCGCGGCCGAAGTGCTGCCTGCGCAGGTCAAATCGGTCCGGATCGACTCGGTCATCACCAAGGACGACCAGTCGCTCAACAACATGAAAATGGAACTCGAGCCGGGGTCGCTGCGTTTTCTCGAAATGCACCTTCCCGAAGGATCGGAAATCTGGTCGGTTTTCGTGAACGAAACGGCGGTCCGCCCCTTGGTGGAAGACGGGCTATACCTGATTCCGGTTGAACCCGGAGCCGGCAGCACCGCATCGGTTGAAGTGATGTATGCCCAGGCCCGGAAACGTTCGCTGTTTGGACGCAAGCATTCCTTCTCCGGACCGAAATTCAAGCTGCCATTAACGGATGTCCGCTGGACCTTCTACGCGCCGGATGGATATCGCTACCATCGGTTCGATGGAACCATGCAGTATCGCGATCCTGCGGAGTATGCCGCGGGATCCGTCGCCGCCTCCGGCGAATTCGACGCGCAGGTCTATTCCGCGTACAACACGAGCAACTTCCAGCTTTTCGGGGACAACGCGCGAAAGAATATCGAGAAGGGGAACGACTACATGGAAAGCGGAAACCAGCGCGGTGCCCGCCAGGCCTTCCAGAAGGCCATCGCCTTTTCCCAGGGACAGCAGGCGCTGAACGAGGACGCCCGGGTGCAGTACCGCAATCTGGTCAGGCAGCAAGGCGTGGTGGGATTGGTGAATCGCCGCAACCAGTTGAAGCTGTCGTTGAACCAGATGGATGGGGATGACGGATTGGTCCAGGGCAACATCCAGTGGTCCAATGCAGACGTCCAGAAACTCCAGGCACAACTGGGCGAAAAGGAAAGCAGCGCGCTTAGCGAACTGGCGGAAAAGATGCTCGATCAGCAACAGGCCGCATCGGGCGAAGTCCACCCCATTCGCGTGGTGATGGCCCGGCAGGGATCGGTGCTTGTTTTCGAGCGCAGGTTGCAATTGCAAGCCGACGCCGAAATGCAGGTCGAGTTCCGTTCCGCCCGCACCTCCGGCAGCCGCTCCCTCCAGATCGTCGCCATCCTCCTCGCCGCCGGAATCATCCTCCTTTCCGGCCGTCGCATCGCAGAGCCGCGTCGCGCGGCATAGTGTTTTTATGAGAGATCTCGCCCAGCATGGAGTCGCCAAAGCAATGTTCCTTACTGGCGCATGCGTGAAGCAGGGAAAATAGGCAACATAACAGCTACAACAACAATCTCGTTGTGCAACAAATTGGTTGCGCAACGAGATTGTGTTCATGTTGATGCGGAGGTAGCCCATGAAGTTAAAAATTGGAGCCCCCGTATTTGGAGATAACTTTTATCCTGTAGCCATTAGGCACCTCGAGAAGAGAAGACAGAATAATTTAGTGGCAAAATAATTTTTTCGATCCACCGAAAACAGTCCCTTCAAGAATCATTCTGCCTAAAAATGTAGGGATTGCAGTGCAGGATGCGGCTACAGTTTTCTTGATATGCTCTAGCCCGATGGTTCAAAACTTTGCTTGGATCCGCTCCCAGCGCCTATCCTTTACCATAACGAAGGCGCAGGTTCCGCCACTCAGCTCCTCCCATAATTCCCCCACAAGGCGATTTGGTTCAGCGGCCTGCCATCGGTCAGCCCCTTTGTATTCAACGACAAGGATGCGTCCGTCCGTCAGCTTGCAAACAAAGTCGGGAAAGAATCGTCCAGTCGCGGTCTGTAGAAAGAAGGAAGCGCCATTCTTTCGCACTAGATTTCGTACCCAAAACTCAACTTCGTCCTGATGGTCGAGCCAGCAGGCGCACTGATACTCTTCGTTGGAATCAAAATCTCCCATGCGCGGGTAGTAGTGTTTCTCAAAAACGTAATCACCATACTGTCCATCATCATCGCGATCAGGGGCGTAGGCATCTGGATGAAATTCAAAATGGTATTCCGATCCGACCCGCACGCGCTCGTCCTTCCCCTCGCCGAAAAGAAACTCGCCGCATGCGGTCTTTACCGCCTCCGTCCGCAACTCCGCCACATGGGCTTCGACCATATTTCTGAGCAGGAACTTTTGCCGGTTGGACCTCGCCAAATCAATGCCGTCTTTCTGCAATAGACTTGAAAGCCATCCTGCAACAAAGGCCCGTTTGCTCGCATGTGTGATGGATGGATCGTGAAGTTGTCGGCAGAACCATGCCGCGAGTTTTGCTTCGGTCCAATGTTCCGGTCGATAGGAAAGGCCGAGGTCGTGGGTGAGTTCGCGGGTGAAGCTGGTGCGTACCCGGCCTTGCTCTTCGTCGACATCGATTAAACCGCCCTCCGCAATCTTCAAGGATAGATTGAGCGTCTTCAGTTGATCTTCCGTTACCGACGCGTGGTAAAGCGGGAGTTCCCACGGATAGTCAATCGCTTCCGGTTCATCGAAAAGCCGTAATTCACCCTCGACGCATACTTCCATCTGTGGGACGAAAAACGCCTTGCCCCGCTCCGAAGGGGTATGGAAAATCCGTACCGCCTCGGTGCGGCTGGCCGCTCCCGCCTGTTCGATGGCCTCTCGGCTGGCATCCATTACCGCCGCCGCCTGCACCTCCTCGGTTTCCGCCGGGCTCATCGGCGCAGTGATGGTTAGGGTCTTGGTTTTCTTGCTCCACCTGAGCTTCTTCTTGGTCGCTGGCGATACCTTTGATACGTCCAACTCCTCTACGAGCTTTACTTCCACCGGGGTGATTTGGATGTGCCCGCCGCCGCGCTTGAAATCCAGCTTAGCCTGCTCTTGCTTCTTCGCTGAGACGAACTCCGCAGCTTCCTGCCGGTTGAAGCCGGATGCCTTCACCAGGCAATCCCGCAAAGTCTCCGCCGTTTCTCCAAAATCCTTTGACACCACGTAGGCGTAGGAGCGGTTCAGTGCCTCGTTCTCCCGTTGGCAGGCCTGCGGCTGGCGCAGGATGCGGCCGAGCAACTGCTCCACCGCCGTTGCGCTCTTTACGCCCGCCATGCTCACCAATACATAGGCGAACGCGCAGTCCCAACCCTCGGCCAGCGCCTTTTGGGTGATGACATATTTCACCGGGCATTTTTCCGAAAAGATCCCACTTTCGTAGGTTTCCTCCAACGCTTCCAACCCGCGTTCGCTACCGGTGGCGATGACGATTTCCTCCTCGGGAACGTTATGATTTTCGATCAGCTCCCGTTTCACCCACTCCGCGTGGCGGGTCTCTCTCGTCGAGGATTTTGGCTCCGACTGGATCAAGATCAACGGGCGCAGATAGGGCGCACCCGCTACGTGTTCCCGTGTGGCAAGAATGCCGAGTTGTTCGCGCTGACCGAGCGCCAGGGCAAGACACCGCTGTTCATCCGGTTCGGTTTCAAGCTGGATCGGAAGCTTGATCATTTCCTCGATCTTCAGCTCCACCGCTGAAACGGAATGCAGCACGTTGCTCGGTGTCCTTATAGTATCCGGTGTGGCGGTCAGCTCCATGATCCCCGAAGGTTTGAATTTCGCGAGGGTGTCGAAGGCCAGTTCGGTGCGGCTGTTGTGCGCCTCGTCCACGATGATGAAGGGTCGCCGCAGGCGCAGGACATTGGCGAGAGAGTAAGGCACCGTCTGCTCATCGCCATTTTTGAGCAACTCCGCCCGTTGTTCCGCGTTAAGATCATCGAAGAGGTGCATCAGCGCTCCGCTGCTTTCGTAGACCTTGCGGATCTCCTCGTCGCCCACCTGGAACGCCTGCCGGGTGGCCACGATGACCACCGTGCTTGTCTCCAGAGTCGAGCGGGTTAGCGCTTTTGCTTCGTCCAGATCAATCACCGTCACCGGCCCCGCTTCGCGCAGAGCCGCGTGGTAGGGGTGGTCGATTCGGCGCAGCCCGGCGAGCGTTTGATTCCGAATCGCCTTCGAGGGCACCAGCCAGAGGATCACGCTGTGCTCGATATGCAGCAAACGGTTGTTCACCAGAGCCACGCTCTTTGCCGCGAGATAGGTCTTTCCGCCGCCGGTCGGCACGCGCAGGCAGAAATAGGGCATTTCCTCCGGAAATCCACACAATGGGGTAAAGTCTGACTTCCGGCCCCACAGCTCCTTGGTCGTCTCCTGAAAGGCATAGTCCGCATTGCCCATCTGTTGGCAGGTGTGGAAATAGTGCTCCACGCTGGCCAGTGCGCCCTGCTGGTATTTTTTCGGGATGAATGTGCTCATATCGGTTGGATTTCCGGTTTGTCCTTAAAAGGGGTCGATTTTGTCTTAGGTTTCGGGCGGATAGAGAGGCGGCGTCGCAAGTTGTTTGTTATGAGTATATTGCATCATAAAACTCCTTTTGTCTTAAACCCCCGGTGTTTTTCCTTAGCCGTTCCTTCCGTTGTAAAAGGTTTTTCGATATCGTGTTCATTACAGTTTCCCTTTCTGCCAGAGCGGGCGCATTTCCCAGTCGGCAGGGAAGCCCATGTGTTGGGTTACGGGATAGGTTTGCGCATGCAATAGGGCGCGGAGCCGGTGGCTCCAATGGTTTTCGGGTTCTACAATGTTTACAATGTGGGCCAGCATGGCGAGGGTGTTGTAGATACGTCGATCTTCAGACGGATTCAGGCTTGTTACCAATGCGGTGGGTTGGTGGTGCGGGAGTGCGAGCGTGATGGTGAAGCGGCGATTCCAAAGTCTGGAATGGTGGGCGCACAGGTTGCGGACATAGACGGCATGTAGCAACAGCGATTTCATCGTATGTGGTGCTAGCCCATACTCCGCCGCAAGAGTTTTCCTCACCCGGGCGGCCTTTATGTTTTCATAGAACCGGCTCAACAGTCCGAACGACATAACTTCGCAGGCGGCCCAGATCGGCGGGCGCTGCAGGTTGTATTCGTCGTGGTAGTGCTTCACAAAAATTTCCTTGCTGCGTCGCAGCTCCTCATCGAGCGTGGCCAGTCCTTTGGTGTGCCGATAGCGATTATAAAAGAAGGCCGGGTCTTCATAGGAAAAGACACCATAGGTATGCGCTAAGGTGTAAGCCACATTGGTCCGCACGGAAATTTCCAATCGTTTCACCCCTTCCATAACCAGCAGGCGCAACCGGCGGTCAAAACAGTAGAGCCCCCACAGATTGTCGAAAGAGGTTCCGGCGATAAACTGATCGGGGTTTCCCGGAGTTGTGAAGGCAAAGCGATAGGCCGACAGCCGGTAATAGTTGTGATGGCGCAAGCAGTGTTCCGCAAAGGCTTCATCGGGTATCAGCAAGCCGCGCCCCTTCAGGATCTCCACTTGCTCGGCGTAGGATTTCGGCGGTTTGTTAAAGGGCATGCAATCCCCCGAGAAAAAAGTAGCCCACCGATTTGAGCATCTCCGAAGAGCTAGGCTTGGCAGGCATTGTTGATTCGGAAGCTACCACGCATTGCGCGGTTGTCAACATCTTATCTGGTAAATACTCGTGCATCAGACCTCGATCGCATACGGGGTTTGCTTGAAGACAATGTTTGCCCGCTGCAAGGCGGCAGAGCCGAGGCGGGTGGCCGCCGCGTAAATCACCTTCGATCCGTCATGCTCCGGCAGGCTGTCGAGGATCGCCTTGGTCAGAATGTTTCCGCCCTGCGGACGGCGGTCGCCTAGAATGCCGTTGAACAGCAGATAGATAGCCCGGCCATCGTGCGTTCCAAGCATTGGAGAATCCGCCGTGCCCGAATAACCAATGCCCGTCTCCGCAAACCAGACAAAGTCCGCCAGCTCCGCAAAGGTGACGTCGTCGCGGATGTCGCCAAACTCGTTAAACAGCGGCTCCGCGCTCAACCGGCAAAACTGGAAGCCGCCCCCGAGACCCTCGACCGCCTTTCCCTTCGCATCCGTATAGCCGCCCGCCACACGCCGCACCCGCTCCGCCGTAATGCCCGCCGCAATCGTCTCCTCCATCTCCACCAAAATAAATTTACGGTTCCCGCCATCCGCCGCATTTTGCCTCAATACCGCATGCCCTGTTGTTCCAGAACCGGCGAAGGAATCGAGGATGATCGAGTCTTTGTCGCTGGCGATTCTTAGTATCTTGCTGATAAACCGCTCGGGCTTCGGCGTTTTGAACAGGTCGGAAGTTTGAACGTCTGGGAAAAGCTTTTTCAGCTCATATTTTGCATTCCGATTGTGTCCTGTTTCTTCTAAGTCAGCCCAAACCGATGATGGAGGAACTCCTTTCTGATCTTCCAAATATGTTTTCTTCTGGAGTCTGGTTCCTTCATCTAAGAAAACGACCTCTCCTTCTTCTATCATTTTTCCCATTCGCTCTTTACTCCATCTCCAACCGTTTGCTGGAGGTTGGATCTCTATGCCTTGCGGTGAGGTCACAGGGTATCGGAGATTGTCACGAGGGTTAGGTGAAGAAACATTACCAGGGAACCATCGGCCTCTGGGGTCATTATCGGGGTTTTTATAGTGTTGATTATCTTTTTCAGTGCGCGGAAGAGCTTTGCTCAACCAGCCTTCTGTTCGGGAATAAACGATCGTATGGTTATGATCAATTGAGAATTGTTTTGCATCATTATTGGACGAGTCTGCAGAACGCCAGATGACATCTGCAACAAAGGATTTTCGGCCAAATATTTCATCCATTAATAGAATAAGAGAAGCGACTTCGTTGTCGTCAATAGAGACGAAGATGGCGCCATCCTCAGAGAGGATTATTGTTTGAGCAGGACGAGGCGGGGATACATCATGCAGAGCCATTTGTCGTGGCGGGAGAGGTCTTCGGCCTCCTTGCCGACGGTCTGGCCGAGCCATTTGTTGATTTCGGGGGAGTTGACCTTGTCGTTGTAGATCCAGCCTTCGTTACCGGTGTTGTAGGGCGGATCGATGTAGATGCACTTCACGCGCCCGGCATATTTCGGTAGCAGTGCTTTCAGCGCGTGTAGGTTGTCGCCCTGAACAATCAGGTTGCCCTCCGCCGGATCGCCGTGGGAGAGGCTTGCATCCGGTTCCAGCAGGCGGAACGGGACTTCCTTGTGGTGCCGGATGACGGCGTCTTTTCCAATCCAATCGAGCGTGGGCATCTGTCTCCTGAGTCGAGGTGTTAAATCACATAGGCCGAACTTTCAAGATCATGCAGGTTAAGCCCATGGCGGGGCAAGGGAAATGGTCTGTGATTGAGTTGCCGGAAACCGACACCGGGCACGCCCTCGACACCGCAGGGCTTTTATGTACACTGCCCTCCAATTATAGGGAGAGGAACACATGAGGGTTTTGTTGGTTGGCGATATTGTCGGGAAGCCGGGGCGCGCGGCGTTTCTGCAGGTGGTGAACAGGCTGAAGGACGAGGACCGGATCGACTTTGTGATCGCTTGCGGTGAAAACGCGGCGGCGGGTCGCGGGCCGACGCTGGAGATTGCGCAGTCGCTGCTCAATGCGGGTGCGGATGTCGTCACGCTTGGCGACCATGCTTGGGATGCCAAGGAAATGGTGGCCGGGATCGACCTCGAACCGCGCATCATCCGCCCCGAAAACTTTTCCAAGGGCGCGCCCGGCAAGGGCTGGGTGCGGGTCGAAACCCCCGAAGGCCCGCTGGTGGTGATCCAGCTGATTGGCCGCGTCTTTATGCAGCCCAATTATGGCTGCCCGTTCCAAGCGGTCGACAAGCTGCTCTCTCCGGCGATGGATCTGGGCAAGGTTGTTTTTGTCGATATGCACGGCGAGGCATCGTCCGAGCGCATGGCGATGGGGCGCTATCTCGATGGCCGCGTCTCCGCCGTCTTCGGCACGCACACCCACTGCCAAACCTCCGATGAAACCGTCTTTGAAAACGGCACGGCCTACATTACCGACCTCGGCATGACCGGCCCGAGGGATTCCGTCCTCGGTCGCCAGGTCGAACCCGTCCTCAAGAAATTCCTCACCGGCGTCCCGCATAAATTCGACGTCGCCAAAGGCGACCCAACCCTCGAAGGTGCCATCGTCGATGTGGACATGAAGACGGGTAAGTCCCGCAGCATCGAACGCATTCGGATTGCGTTGTAGAATTACTCAATCATTGAGTAATTTGTTTATGATGTGCAGTTTGGTGGTGTAAGCAGCACATATGACCGTGTTTAGCTGAGGAATGAATAATGAACAAACACGAATGGATTGAGCCGAACGGGGATGGCGTTCTTTTTGACCGGGTGGTCTCGATCTTGGAGCAGGCGCGCGGCAATGTGGTGCGCGCGGTCAATTTCAACATGGTGCTCGCCTATTGGCTGATCGGGCGGGAGATCGTGCAGGAAGTCCAAGGGGGCGAGGAACGGGCTGAGTATGGGAAGCAGGTTGTTGCTGATTTGTCGGCGCAGCTGACCGAGAAATACGGCTCTGGTTTTTCTGTGACCAGTTTGAAGTATTTTAGGACATTCTATCAGGTTTATGACAATCGGTTTTCTGGAATTGGTCGCCCATCAGGCGACCAATTGGAAGAGCAGGGAAAAGGTCGCCCGTCGGGCGACCTTTTCGGAGATCTACAGATTTTCCGCCCGACGGGTGGAAAATTGGTATTTGGCTTCAACCCGCAGCTTACATGGTCGCACTACCGGGCGTTGATGCGGGTGAAGGATGAAACGGCTCGAGATTTCTATGAGCGGGAGGCGGCGGAGTGTGGCTGGAGCAAGGTGCAGTTGGAGCGGCAGATCCGCACGTCGTATTTTGAGCGGATTATCGATAACTGCGGAGAAGAGGGCTTGCTGCCCGCCGGGCGGGAGCGATTGCCGGGCGAATCGCTGAATCCGGTACATGTGCTGAAATCGCCGATGGTGCTGGAATTTCTCGACCTGCCCGATGATCCGAGCCTGCATGAGAGCAAGCTGGAGGAGGCGATTATCACCAATTTGCAATCCTTCCTGCTGGAACTAGGCAAGGGCTTTTCGTTTGTTGCCCGGCAAAAGCATATCCGCTTTGACGATGATGATTTCTATCTGGATCTGGTCTTCTATAATTTTGTCCTGAAATGCTTTCTGCTGGTTGACTTGAAGATGGATAAACTGACCCATAGGGATGTTGGTCAGATGGATGGCTATGTCCGTTTGTTCGAGGATCAATTCAAGGTGGAGGGCGATAATCCAACCATTGGACTGATTCTCTGCGCCGACAAGGGCGAAGCCGTGGCCAAGTATTCGGTGCTGAACGAGAGCAAACAGATTTTTGCTTCGAAATATCTCAAGTTCCTTCCTTCGGAAGAGGAGCTAAGGCTTGAAATAGAGAAAGAACGCCGATTAATCGAAGCAGCATTGCCTGAAAAGATAGCCGATGAGTAACGAACGCAAAATCTATTCGGTGGCGGAGGTCAACCGCAAGGCGCGGATGGTGCTGGAGGGCGCCATGGGCGAGCTGTGGGTGGAGGGCGAGCTGTCGCGGGTTACGATCCATTCGAGCGGGCATTGGTATTTCACGCTAAAGGATAAGGATGCGGCGGTGTCGTGCGCGATGTTTCGCAACGTCAATGCCCGCGTGGTGTTCAAACCGAAGGATGGGTTGCAGGTACAGATGCTTGCCCGCCCCAGTTTGTACGAGGCGAACGGGCGCTACCAGCTGATCGCCTCCGAAATGGAGGAGGCCGGCAAGGGCAGCCTGCAGGAGCAGTTTGAAAAGCTGAAAGCCAAGCTGGCGGCGGAGGGGCTGTTCGACGCGTCGCGCAAGAAGCCGCTTCCGTTGCTGCCGCGCAAGATTGGCGTGGTGACCTCCCCGACGGGCGCGGCGATCCGCGACATCATCAACGTGCTGACGCGGCGGTTTCCGAATATTGAAATCCTCCTTGCCCCCGTCGTTGTGCAGGGGCCGACCGCCGCCAATAGCATCGCCGCTGCGATTCGGTATCTCAATAAAGTAGGGCAAGCGTCCCGCTTGCCTTCTGCAGAAGAGAAAAGCAAGCGGGACGCTTGCCCTACATTCTTCAACCCGCATCTTCCGTTGGAGATAAACGAGCGCAACCTTCCGCATTGGACGCAGGGCGGCACCACTTACTTCGTTACCTTCCGGTTGGCGGATTCAATTCCCCAGCCCAAACTGGAGCAATGGAGGAATGACCGTGAGATCTGGTTGAAGACTCATTCGGAGCCTTTCAGCAATGAAGAGAAAAACGAGTACCACCAGCTCTTTTCTGAAAAAACAGAGGAGTGGCTGGATGCCGGCATGGGATCCTGTCTTTTAGCTAAATCTCGCAATGCCACGGTTGTTGCGGATGCTTTTCGGAAGTTTGATGGAGAGCGGTATGAACTTGGCGAGTGGGTTGTCATGCCCAACCACGTTCATGTTCTTGTCACTCCGAAAGAGGGGTATGGGTTGGCGGATATCCTCCACTCGTGGAAATCATTCACAGCGCATGAAATCTGCAAGAAAGCGGGCGAAGCGGGGCAGGTCTGGCAACATGAATCGTATGACCATATTGTTCGGAGTCCGGAACAGCTCCGGCATTTCGAAGACTATATTCATGAGAATCCGGTAAAGGCGGGTATTAAAGTAGAGCAAGCGTCCCGCTTGCTTGCGGACGACGGGGAAAACAAGCGAGACGCTTGTTCTACTTTACCGATCGATCTCATGATTGTCGGGCGCGGCGGCGGCAGTATCGAGGATTTGTGGGCGTTCAACGAAGAGGTGGTGGCTCGCGCAATTGCCGCGTCGGAGGTTCCGGTGATTTCGGCGGTGGGCCACGAGATTGATTTCATGATCGCCGACTTCGTGGCGGATGTGCGCGCGCCAACGCCGTCGGCCGCCGCCGAGCTAGCGGTGCGCGAAAAGGGCGACCTCGAAGATGTGCTTTCTCTGCATGAACGTCGGTTGCGGCAGAGCCTCAAGACGATGGCGCAGGATTTTCGCCTGCGACTCAACCGTGCGGCGCACAGCTATGTTTTCCGCGAGCCGGAAAACCTGCTTCTACGACATCGGCAAAAAATCCATGGACTGGAAGCGCAGATGGGTCATTCGCTTCGATTTGCCGTCCAGCAGGCGCAGCAGCGTGTTGACGAGCTGGCTATGATGATCCAGCATCGGATGGAGCGTAAAGCCGAGTATGATCGTCAAAAGCTCCGACAGTTGGAAGGACAGTTGCGGATGCTCAATCCGCTGGCGGTGCTTGGCCGCGGCTACAGCCTGACCCGCAAGTCGGACGGAACGGTCGTTCGAAGCGCCGATGCGGTGGAGCCCGGCGACACCATCACCACCCAGCTTGCAGATGGAAAAGTGGTTTCAAACATTACGGGAAAAGAGTAGACAGACGTTTCTTTAGGAGAGGGATTATGGCGGAAAAGAAAAGCGCGGATTTTGAGAAGTCGCTCGGGCGGCTTGAGGAGCTGGTTGGGGAGATGGAGGGTGGGGAGCTGAGCCTTGAGGAAATGATCAAGCATTTCGAGGAGGGTTCCAAGCTGGTCGGCCTCTGCACAAAAAAGCTCAACGAGGTGGAGCAGAAGATCGAGAAGCTCGTGAAAAAGGATGGCGAGTTGAAGGAAGTGCCGTTTGAGGCAGAGGACTCGGAGTAGACTATGAATCGGAAATGGATCTTGATTTCCTTTTGCGCGTTGATGGTGCTGAGTGCGCTGTTCTCGGCCGTGCGCCGCGGGCGGATAGATGTGTTTTTGCCGGAAGTCGTCACCATCGAGGAAGAAGGGTTCTCGCCGCGGCAGCTGCCGATCACGGGAAGCAATCCGGCCCGGCAGTTCAGCGATGCCATCGCCGATGCCGTGGAGAAGGTGATGCCCTCGGTGGTCGTGGTCCGAACGGAAGCCGTTCAGTATAAGGTCAAGCGGGATGTTTTCGGCTTTTCCTACCGGATTCCCGAGCAGCTCGCTGGCGAAGGTTCCGGCATCGTTATTGATGAGCGCGGGTATGTCATTACCAGCCGCCATGTGTTGATTGGTGCACGGCAGATCGAAGTGGTGCTCAACGATGGCACAAAGCTCCCCGCCACGCTTGTGGGCCACGTTAGGACGACGGACTTGGCGGTGCTGCAAATCAAGACGGAAGGCACGGATTGCCCGGCGGTCGAGTTTGGCGATTCGGACCGGGTGCGGGTTGGCGCAGTGGCCATTGCCATCGGTTCGCCATTCAGTTTGCAGAGCTCTGTGACGGTCGGGCACGTTAGCCAGAAGGGCCGGCGAGTCATGATTTTACCATACGAGGATTTTATCCAGACCGACGCAGCCATCAATGAGGGCAACAGCGGCGGGCCGTTGATTGACGTAGACGGCCGGTTGATCGGTATCAATGCCGCCATTCAGACCGACGCCGCAAAGCGGGGCGTGGGAATCGCCTTTGCCGTGCCCTCCAACCTTGCGATGGTGATTGCAAAATCCTTGATTGAAAACGGAGTGCACGAATGGCCTTGGGTCGGTGCGGCATTTAGAAAAACCGAAAC
>DAOVNC010000128.1 GCA_030630445.1 Kiritimatiellales bacterium
AGGCGGGCTGAAGGCCAGCCTGACCACCGAAGTCTTGCTCGAAGAATCCGTGTTCGGCTGGAAAGAATTCGAGATGGAAGTGATGCGCGATAAAAAGGATAACGCCGTCATCATCTGTTCCATCGAAAACATGGATCCGATGGGCATCCACACCGGCGACAGCATCACCGTTGCACCGGCGCAGACGCTTACCGACCGCGAATACCAGATCATGCGCGACGCATCGCTTAAAGTCCTGCGCGTCATTGGCGTCGAGACCGGCGGCTCCAACGTCCAGTTCTGCATTCATCCCGACACCGGACGCATGGCCATCATCGAAATGAACCCGCGCGTATCGCGCTCCTCCGCCCTTGCCTCCAAAGCGACCGGCTTCCCGATTGCCAAGCTCGCCGCCAAGCTCGCGGTTGGCTACACGCTCGATGAACTGCCCAACGACATTACCAAAGAGACGCCTGCCTGCTTCGAGCCGTCCATCGACTATGTCGTCACAAAACTCCCGCGCTTCACCTTCGAAAAGTTTCCGGCAGCCGACAACAAACTCGGCGTCAGCATGAAGTCCGTTGGCGAAACCATGGCCATTGGCCGCAACTTCAAGGAGTCGTTGCAAAAAGCGTTCCGATCCTTGGAAATCGGCGTCGACGGCCTCGACCTCAAGGCCGAAGCCAAGGTTGACGAAACCAAACTCGACAACTACCTGATGACCACCTGCACCGAGCGCACCATCGCCATCAAAATTGCGCTCAAGAAAGGATACACAACCGAAAAGATTCAGGAGATGACCTTCCTCGATCCATGGTTTATTGATCAAATCCTGCAAATCGTCGAAATCGAAAAGGAACTCGTCGATGCCGCCGAGCTCGACTACGACCAGTTGAAACATGCCAAGAAAAATGGTTTCTCCGACGAGCAGATCGGTGTGTTGCGCAGCTGCACCGGAAACGAAATCCGCGCACTCCGCAAGGAACTGGGCATCATTCCCGTCTACAGCCTGGTCGACACCTGCGCTGGCGAATTCGCGGCCTCCACCCCCTACTTCTACTCCTGCTACGGCGACCTCGACGAAACCCGCCAGACTGAAAAGCAGAGTGTCATCGTGCTCGGCTCCGGCCCCAACCGCATCGGCCAAGGCATCGAGTTCGACTACTCCTGCGTCCACACCGTCAAGGCCCTGCGCGAAATGGGCTACGAAGCCATCATGGTCAACTCCAACCCGGAAACCGTTTCGACCGACTACGACACCTCCGACAAGCTCTACTTTGAACCGCTCACCTTCGAAGACGTAATGAACATCTACGAAGCGGAAAAGCCGCTCGGCATGATTGTCCAGATGGGCGGGCAAACCCCGCTCAACCTGGCCGACCGCCTGCTCGAAGCCGGAGTCCCCATCCTTGGAACCTCGCCGACGAGCATCGCCGCCGCCGAAGACCGCGAACTCTTCCGTCAGTTGCTCGACAAGCTCCAACTCAAACAACCCGAAAGCGGAACGGCCCGGACGCTCGAAGAAGCCGAAGTCATCGCCAAGCGCATCGGCTTCCCCGTCATGATCCGCCCCTCGTTCGTGCTCGGTGGCCGCGCCATGATGGTCGCCTACGAAGAAGAGGAACTCGAACCCTTCGTCAACGCAGCCTTCGCCGCCAGCCCGGATCATCCGGTGCTAATCGACCGGTTCCTCGAACATGCGATCGAGGTCGATGTCGACATCATCTGCGACGGAAAAGATGTCTATGTCGGCGGTGTGATGGAACACGTCGAGGAAGCCGGCATCCACTCCGGCGACAGCGCCTGCTCCATTCCGCCCTACACCCTCAGCAACGATATTGTCGAGCGCATCAAAACCGCCTGCACCGCCATGGCCCTTGAACTTAACGTGAAAGGGCTAATGAATACGCAGCTCGCCGTGAAAGACGACGAAATCTATATCATCGAAGTCAATCCCCGCGCCTCGCGCACCGTTCCCTACGTCTCTAAAGCCACCAACGTACCGTTGGCCAACATTGCCACGCAGGTCGCCATGGGCAAAACGCTCGACGAGCTTGGACTCATTGGCTTTGAGCCCAAGATTGAATGGTTTGCCATCAAAGAGGCCGTCTTCCCCTTTAACCGCTTTGCCGGAGTCGACCCCATCCTCGGACCGGAAATGAAATCCACCGGCGAAGTCATGGGCATCGACCAAACCTTCGAGCTCGCCTTTTGGAAAGCCCAAATCGCCGCCGGGCAGGTGCTACCCACCGAAGGTGCCGTCTTCCTCAGCGCCAAGGATCGCGACAAGGATTGGATCGTCGAAATCGCCAAGGAATTCAACGATCTCGGCTTCAAGCTCGTCGCCACCGAAGGCACCGCGCAGGCCCTGCACAACGCTGGCCTCGAAGTGCTGCTCACCCACAAACTCGCCGATGACGGAAAAAACGTCATCGACCTTATGAAAGAGAGCGGTGTTCAACTGCTGGTTAACACGCCTAGCGGCCCAGTCGCCCGCATCGATGAAATCAAGATCCGCTCCGAAGCCATCCTCCGCGGCCTCCCCATCGTTACCACCGAATCCGGCACCAAAGCCACCGTCCAAGCCATCCGCTACATCAAAGAAAACGACTGGGACGTCAAGCCGATCCAGGAATACCATGCTTAAATGCGAGGATTGACCCTGCGCCCACCCTCGCGCTGCGGGGCGTGCGAGCGAGGCGATGTCGCGTCTGCGTTTCCTCGTTATTTGGCCAAGAACCTTTTTTGCACGAAAAATGAACGTTGTGAAGGGAAGGCCGTCGAAGCAGATGAACTTGCGAGTAGGCAGGTGGTTTTCTTTCTCCTTCCATCTACCGAACGGCGGCCTGCGGGCCGCCTTTTTTCATGCCCGCTTTTATCGTTCGGAACTTTATGCCGCCCGGTGGTTCTTGAAGCAGATGCGGGAAATCCAGTCCATGAATTCCTCTTCCCCGGTGAACATCTCGATTTCAACCCGCATGAACCAGATCGGGATGTCCAGCCGCTCGATAAAAGGAAAGCGCACGGCATCTTTTTCGGTGGTCAGGATAGCCTCTGCACCCGATTTAATGCTCTGGTTGATGGTGTTGATAATTTCCTGCTGGCTAAAGCGGTGATGGTCGGCAAAACGTTGCGTATGGACAATTTCCGCGCCAAAGTCGCGCAGTGCATTTTCAAAACTTTCAGGCACGGCAATACCGGATACGGCGGCGATCTTCATGCCTTTTAGTTTATCGAGGTCATACGTGGTGCTGCCAAAGACATTCTTGAGGTATTTGGCGGCGTGGCGGCATTCGGAAATCTCGGCATGGGGGTTCAGCCGACGAAGCTCTTCCTTGAGTTCAGGGGCCCCTCCACGGTTACATTTAGTGATGAAAATAAAGCCGGCGCGCTTGATATTGCGAATGGGTTCGCGCAATAGCCCGCGGGGCAGCAAGTGCCCTCCTCCAAACGGATTGGTTTGATCGACCAGCGCGATGTCGAGGCGGTGCCCGAGTTTTAGATACTGGAATCCATCGTCGAGGATGAGCGTATCGCACCCCAGTTCCTTGATCGCGTATTTCCCGGCCTTCACGCGGTCCTTGTCGACCACAACGGCGACCTCGGGAAGATTGGAGGCCAGCATGTAGGGTTCGTCGCCGGCGGTATGCGAGTCGAGCAGGAGGCGCTTGCCGTCGGATACGACGCGCGGCGGGGTCTCGATTTTTCCGGTGGTGATGCGTTGCGTCATTTTCTGCAAAAACGGGAGTTCCTTGCTTTTGTAGCCCCGGCTGAGAATGGCGACCTTGCGGCCCTGCTGTTGCAGGTTGCGGGCGAACACCTCCACCACAGGGGTTTTGCCGGTGCCGCCCACCGTCAGGTTGCCGACACTAATCACCTGGCAACCGAGGGTGCTCGGACGGATGATGCGGTGGCGGTAGAGCCAAAGGCGCACCTGTACAATGAGCGTAAAGATCCATGACAGCACATGCAATGTGCTCCGCAAAAGAGCGGCAATCTTCCCGGTGCGCCGCCCTTCGACCACGGCGAGAAGGTAGGTTTCCAGTTCTTCGATTTTCCGTTTATCAATCATTGCACCGAAAGGGGTTGAAAATAGTTGCAGGACTATACCCCAGGACTTTGTTTCTGCAAGCCGTTAGGGCATCCATAAAAAAAGCTCCCGGTGCCGGGAGCTTTTTTCATGGCAGCGGGCAGGAACGCTACATGGCACCACTGATGTAGGTTTCAAGGTTCCTGATTTTAAAGTCCTTTTCAACAACCAGATATTTAACCACATCGCCGATCGATACAATCCCGCACAAGGCCTTGTCGCGCAGAACCGGGAGATGGCGGATACGCTTGTTGGTCATGAGCTGCATGCAATCGTCCAGAGATGTTTCCGGCGTGATGGTGGTAAGGTCGGTCGACATGATATCCTGAACCTTGACATCGTCGATGCTCTGCCCCTTAAGGATCACCTTGCGGAACACATCCCGCTCGGAAATAATCCCGACCACTTCCCCTCCTTCCACCACCACGGAGGTTCCAGCAGAAAGCTCCTCCATTTTTTCAATAGCTTCGGAAACGGGTTGATCGGGTCTTACGGTCAACACATCATGTCCCTTTGAATCCAACAGATTAGATACAGCTCCCATCGTGGTCTCCTTATATGAATTAATCGTCGTTGAATGGGCATTATATCTGCGAAAGGCAAAACAACAAGCCTGTGCAGCAAATTTTAAATAAAATCCAACTACACCAGCACCAGCGTCCGGTCGGCAACCTTTTCACCATCGAGCCAGGTAATCAGGCGCCACGCTCCGCGCTTGTCTTCGATTGGAGCCCAAACGGTATCGCCCAGAAAAAACCGGAAGTCGTTGGTTTTCACATAAAGTTCGCCATCGAAGGGAGGCGCAACCTTCCCTTCGGAATTCATGAATGGTGGATGTTCGATCCGGAAAACAATCTTGCTGTTGCGTGCACTGCGGATGCGGAGGATATAGCCGAACTCGACGTCCAGCGACGCCTTGATTTCCGTCGTGATTTCCACAAGCCTGGGCAGCTCCTTGCTCTCCCGGGTCCATCCGTCGTACATCCCATGGCTATGCATGGAGACCTCTGGTTTTTTCCTAGCCATGCTACGTTTTGCGGAACGAACACCGCCCGATTTTCTTGTGGGAGAAGATGAGCTCGAAGTCAGTTCGCTCCTCCTCGTCGGGCTGGAACGCTTCTATTTCCTCGAAGCGCGCATCCTTTTGGAGCAGCCCCAAGATTTCCTCGAAATAAGGAAGGTGGTCGGTCGCCACATGCAGGCATCCACCAACCTCCAGGGTTCGATGGAGCGCATCCATGAAAGCGGGATTGAAAAGGCGATAGTCGTGGTGCCGGGCCTTGGGCCAGGGATCCGGAAAAAAGAAATAATAGTTGGCCACATACGCAGCGGGCACCATTTGGCTGATAGCATAATAGCCTTCCATCCGAAACAGCCGGACGTTTTCGCGCCCGGCGCGCTCGCAGCGTCGGCCGCTGCTATCAATGCGTATCCGTTGCCGCTCAATCCCCAAAAAATTGGTTTCCGGAAACTTGCCGGACCGTGCCACCAAAAACCGGCCCTTCCCCGATCCGATATCCACCTCCAGCGGGTGTTCGGAATGCGGAAACTCGGCCTTGAAATCAAAGGGATCAATCCAGTTTTCAGGCACAATGCGCAATGTTGTCTTCTTTTTTTTGCTCATGGGGTGCATACTGTTCGCGAATTACAAAAACAGGGCAAGCAAATCCTATGGGAATATCCGACAGGGACTATATGCGCGATCAGGCAGAGCCACCCAAACCGGCCAAACCGCGCCCGCGCGTCAAAAAAGCGGAGAACAAACCGTCCTTCATCAAGCGACTCCAATTCTGGATTTGGAACCTGAAGAGCCGGAAATAATCCCTGCCCCGGCGAGGTTGATGCCGAAAAAAGCGCACGGTCTGGACTCTCGTTTTGTCGATATGGCTTGCATAGAAAAAAGGTAGGCAACAAGCCTTGACGGGCACGGGGATGATCGCTACCTTATGCGCTCTTGTTTAAACAAAAGCGGGCGTAGTTCAATGGTAGAACCCTAGCCTTCCAAGCTAGTTACGACAGTTCGAATCTGTTCGCCCGCTCCACTTTCCAAGGGTTTATCTTCACCGGTAAGCCCTTTTTTATTGGGTATAAATGCATCTCTCCAGCTTTTACCCTGTTTTGATGACTCCTGATGACTTGGGAGAAGTAGGCCCACTCGATTGGTTCGCTTTTATTTATTTTCTAGCTTATTCATCTCTCGAACTGCATTGAGCTGTTCTTTCAGTCGAGTGTTCTCAGCACTAGCAAAAATCAGTTGGGAAATTAGTATGTATCCCATGAGTGGTATAACTCTGTTTGAGCTAAGTTTCGGGCTTATCACCCAGATTATAATTCCTCCAATGAGGATCGCTAAAATCAAGATCAAGTATTTGGGCTGAAGGTAAAATTTATATCCAAGTTGATTGGCAATAATACGAAGCTCCTCCAATCGCTCTCGATCAGCGAGCATGGCTTTAATTTTGGAATCATCGTTATTCATTTTTTATAGCGTTACGAGTGACCCGCTTGGGAATCAGACTCTGCCTTCAAAAACGGGCGTTGTCCAAGTAGGGTCTTCTCGCTGGCTGGAATTCCTTTTATATAGTGAATGCTGTGATGATTTCGATTAATACCAAAATGTGAAGTGTCAGAAATGCTTTGACCGAGAAAGGTACTTTGCCTTCATCTCTTCCGATTTCCCACGCAACTGTCCAATCTGCCCACATTGATAATCCCCAGTTTGTGGAGGTGACTACTGTTTTCTCTTTTTTGCGTATGTACCGACGTAGACCGAAAAACCATAGAGTCAGCAGCGCAGGCGGGGCGAAAAAGAGGGTGATCAGATATATGGTTGATAATATTTCTGTCATTATATTTTTCCGATTTCAACGTCCCGAGTGAGCCGACCCGGGAAATAAACTTTGCCCCAATCAGCGGGCGTTACATCGGGTAGGCTCAACCCGTTTCTGATTTATTGTTTCCATAAATGTGGCCACATATTCCCGAATGTCATATCTGATTCCCGAACGAAAGATGGGAGTAAAGCAACCGCTACCCACAATGTGATGATGGATAATCCAACAAAGAAAACTGGCCATAAGGCAGATGTCCTGTGTTTGTATTTATTCCATCCCATGATCACGCATCCCGACAGACTTAACATTAGACTGATGCCCCAGCAAGCATGAAGGAAATACCCTATGGGTCTGGTTGTTATATCACCCTGAACATGAGAAACGCTAACCACGATAGCCAGACTTAAGACACTGATGGCTCCCAGTATGATTGGGATAATATTCCTCATTTTATTTAGTCATGAACGGCTGCAATGAGGAGCGGGAAAAGGCGAATGTGCCTTGCCTCATCTATTCAATTTCGCCCGCCTTTTCACGTACTTCTCCATTGCCTAGTTCGGTCTGTTGTTTGAATTCAGTTCTGTGTGTAATCAAATAGACCAGAAGACTAATTCCGATGATGGTTCCTGCTGGGAATCTGGGAAGCATGAGAATTGAAAGACCCGTGAGAAACCAGAAGAACCACCTTGCTTTGTATTTAAATTTGAATAGGGCAATCAGCATCAGAATTAATCCAACAAGGCCAATACATAAACCAATTGCAGTTGTAATGAGTGCAAATGAAATATCACTCGCTAGAGCTTCTGAATTTGCAGTTCCTTCTGATCCCATGGTCTGAAATGCAGATAACATCCCTATTATTGTTCCAATAAGGCCGAACACTGGCCCCAACTGTAGGACTGCTCCGGTAATCGCTAATTTCTTTCCTCTTGTATTCATCTTATTTCTCGTGACCGAACAGTGGCATCAGTGGAAAATTTTCCATATATGCCCCTTATGGGGTGGACTGATTTGAATCATTCCCTTCGGTCATTATTTTCGTTCCGAAAATTATCGCGCTCTGCTAGGCCACATATGACCCAAACTCTATTAACTTTCCGCGCACGACCATATTAAAGGGGTAAAAGTGGAAAACAAGAAAAAATCATAACTCAAGCAATGCATCATCTTTCTAGTAATTAATACTAAAAAAAACAGACTGGCCAGTCCTCCGACTTATACCGTCGCCAATTCCATGATCTGACCGCAGAGTTCGGGAAAAGCGATTCCGGCGGCATGCGCGGCTTTGGGCAACAGGCTGGTGGCGGTAAACCCGGGGATGCTGTTGAGTTCTAAAACGTAGGGCTTGCCTTCGGGGGAAAGACGGAAGTCGACGCGGCCAAAGCCTTTGGCATCCAAACACCGGAACGTTTTTATTGCCATGGCCTGCAGCTCGGCGTTGGTGTCGGGCGGCAGTTCGGCGGGGACGATGTATTGGGTTTCGCCGGTGACATATTTGGCGGCGAAGTCGTACCATCCGGAGGCGGTTTTGATCTCGACGACGGGAAGCACTTGGTCGGCCACGATGCTGACGGTCAACTCCCGCCCGGGAATATATTGCTCGACAAGCGCTTCGCCGGAATGACGAACGGCATCGGCAAAGGCTTCGTTCCACTGGGCTCCTTCGAAGACGAGGTGGCAACCGACGCTGGAGCCTTCGCGCGGCGGTTTGACGACGAGCGGAAGCGGCAGGGTGCGGGCGGCGGCATCGGTCAACACTTCGCCCAGAGGCACGGGGATGCCGTGTTCCACCAGTCGGTCGCGGGTCAGAACTTTATCGAACGCCACGCGGCAGGATTCGGCATCGGAACC
>DAOVNC010000300.1 GCA_030630445.1 Kiritimatiellales bacterium
GCATCCATTTTCTCAACTGTTTTACCGCCGTTCTGCTACTGGCCGGTTGCATGGGCTACCAACTCGGAGGCTCCCGTCCCGATGGAATCGAAACCGTCCATGTGGCGGCCGTCGTCAATAAAACAACGGAGTCGGCCATAGAACTGCAGGTCACCCATGCCCTGCGCCAACGTATCCAGTTCGACGGGCGGATGAAGCTGGAAAACACCGCCGAAAACGCCGATGCCATCATCGAAGTGACCTTGACCGATTACAGGCTGACCGCCATTGCCTTCCGCGACGACCTGAGAACCACGGCCGAGCAATATCGCTTGCGCATCACAGGGATCGCCACACTCACCGATACCAAAACCGGCGAAGTAATTTCGGAATCGAAAACCTACGGGGAAACCACCTTTTTCTTCGAATCCGACCTCACCTCCTCCAAGCGCGGCGCCCTGCCGCGCGCCGCACAGGAACTCGCCAAGTTCATGGTCGATGATTTGATTGAACGGTGGTAAACGCAAATTCTGGAGTGCGGTGGCAACCAACCGAGTGAGGCCACGTTGCCATGTCCAACTCGACTCACGTGGCGGGCGACACCGCTTTCCACGCGAACGGCTCTTCATGCGCAAAAGCGGAGTGGCCTTTCAGTTCCCGCCGCACTCCAGTGTTTTACACAAAAAAACCCGCTCAAAGGCGGGTTTTTGCATTCCGTAAGTCACAGGGGACTTAGGAAGCTATTTTACGCAGGTTGTTCGCGGCATTGGTTTTGCGGCGCACGGCGGTGTTTTTCTTGATCACTCCGGCCTTGGCGGCCTTGTCGAGCACCGAACTGTAGCTGCGCAACGCAACCTGCCCAGCTTCGGAATCCTTGGATTCAAGGGCGTCCATCATGGAGCGGCGGGCGCTCTTGATGCGGGTGCGGACCTGCACATTGCGGTCGTAGCGAACAACATTCTGACGCATTCTCTTTTTTGCGCTTTTCAGATTCGGCATATTAAATGGCTCCGTTTAATCAAATTTGCTTCCAGTCCTACTGGAAAATAAGGCTCGGATAATAGCGGTGGCGGATTTGAAGTCAACCTGCAAATCCGCAAAAAAACGATCAGCGCACAATCCCCCAGTGCGATCGGAAGGGCCAATAGACAAAGAAGGCCGGCCCTTGGAAATCCTCGCGCCGAACCCCCCCGAAAAAGCGACCGTCCAGGCTCATGCTAGGCTTGGTATTGTCGCCCATCATGAGATATTGATCGTCCGCCAGTTGGATGAAGGCATCCGGATCGAGCAACCGCCCCGCGTTGCCGTGCCCGCCGTTGTACGCCGGATCGGTGGCGATTTTTTCGAACACGGGAGGCTCGGAGACCATTTTTCCGTCGGCCACGATGCGTCCATTCTGGATTTGGATCTTCTCGCCCGACAGCCCCACCATGCGCTTGATGTAGAACGTGTCGGCGCGTACTTGAGAATGCTCGATATTCTTGGTATCGAACACCGCGATATCGCCGCGTTCCGGCCGCATGAAGTTGTACTTCATCTTGTTGACCAGGATATGGTCGCCGGCGATAACCTTTGCACCACAAATCACATCGCCCTTCTTATAGTAGAGGCTCCCGTCCGGCCTCCATCCCCGATCAACCATGTAGACAGGAACCTTGTGAGGCTCCCCGCCGATCTCCACAATATAGGCATCCCTCCCCGGCTGAAAAGACCGGATGGATCCTGAAGCCTTGGCACGCACCTCCTTGTAGGACTCGCCCGTAAACAGCCACTTCACGAATTTTAGCGGCTGACGGTCCATGAATCCGGCCTCGGCCTGTGCCTTGATGGTGATGCCGTTGAGCGTCGGCTGCATCGAGCCGGTCGGGATCTTGAAGGGCTGGAAGAAAAAGGCGCGAATCGCCATGGCGGCAGCGAGGGCAACAATAATGACCTCAACGTTTTCGCGAATACCCGACGTGTTGACCGAGGGGTAGACCTTGTCGGCCGCGGCGCTCAGGCGCTCCACGGCTTTCTCGACGTTGCCCTGCCCCGTGTCGCGGATTTCACGCAGGTTGGCCTCGGCCGCTTTCAGCGCTTCGATATCCTTCGGGTCGGCGATATCCTCGCGCATGTGCCGCGCGTGCCGCGCCGCGTGCAAATATTCCTTCAGTTGTTTGCGCAGTTTCCGTTGTTTTAAAAAATCAATCATTTTCCCCTTCGGGGGAGACCTTAGGCTTTAGACTTTGGGCTTGGGGAATGGCACCTGAACGAGCAACCTAAAGCCTAAGGTCTAAAGCCTATCGCCTTCCTCTACTGCTTGTTTGTTTTCAGGACCGCAATAAACGCCTCCTGCGGAATATTTACCTTGCCGATTTTCTTGAGCTTCTTTTTGCCTTCCTTCTGCCGCTCGAGCAACTTGCGCTTGCGGCTAATGTCGCCGCCGTAGCACTTGGCCGTCACGTCCTTGCGGTAGGCCTTGATGGTTTCGCGGGCAATAATCTTGCCGTTCACCGCCGCTTGCAGGGCGACCGCGAAGGCCTGGCGCGGAATTACATCGAGCAGCGATTTGCACATCTGCCGCCCGCGGAACTCGGCCTTGGAGCGGTGCAGGATGCTCGAAAAAGCATCGACCACCTCGCTGTGGATCATGATGTCCATCCGAACGAGATCGGAAGGTTGGTAGTCGGAATATTCATAGTCCATCGAGGCATAGCCCCGGCTAATGGTCTTGAGCTTGTCGTAGAAATCGATCAGCACTTCGTTGAGCGGCATATAGCAGGTGAGCATCACGCGGCGGCCGTCGATCGAATCGGTCTTTCGGATTTCGCCGCGCCGCTCCATGATCAGCTTCATCATCTCGCCGAGATAGTCGGTCGGGCAGATGATCGTGGCGGTAATCATCGGCTCTTCGATGTGCTCGATGTTGCTCATGTCGGGCAGGTACATCGGGTTGTCGATCTCTTTCACCTCGCCGTTCTTCATCACCACGCGGTAGACCACATTGGGATACGACGAAATGATATCGAGGTTATACTCGCGGCGCAGGCGCTCCATAATGATTTCCATGTGCAGCAACCCGAGGAAGCCGCAGCGGAAGCCAAAGCCCAGCGCAATCGACGATTCGGCCTGAAAAGAAAACGAAGCATCGTTGAGCCGCAGCTTATCCATGCTTGCGCCGAGTTTTTCATAGTCGCTGGTTTCGACGGGATAGATGCCCGAAAAAACCATCGGATGGATCTCCTTGAAACCCGGCAAGGCATCTTCGGCAGGCATCTTCGTGAGTGTAAGCGTATCGCCAATCTGGATTTCGGAGGCATCCTTGATGTTGGCGATCACATAGCCCACCGCACCTTCATCCAATATTTTGCTCTTTTCCATTTCCGGCGTGAAGATGCCGACTTCCTTGATCTCGTAGTTTTGCCCGGTACTCATCACCTGTACGCGGTCGCCTGCCTTGAGCGTGCCGCTGAACATGCGCATATAGATCACCACGCCGCGGAAGGCGTCGTATTTGGAATCAAAAACCAGCGCGCGGGTAAACTTGTCCTTGGCCGCTTCCGGCGGGGGGAAGCGCTCCACCACCGCTTCGAGCACGGCCTCGACGCCTAATCCCGTCTTGGCGCTCACCTGCAATGCGTCGGTCGCCTCGATGGCGAGAATATCCTCGATCTGCTGGGAGACCTCGTCGACATCCGCGTTCGGCATCTCGATCTTGTTGAGCACCGGGAGGATGGCCAAGCCGTTGTCAGTCGCCAGATAGGTGTTCGAAACCGTCTGCGCCTCCACGCCCTGCGCGGCATCGACCACGAGGATCGCACCCTCGCAAGCCTGCAGGCTGCGGGAAACCTCGTAGGAAAAGTCCACGTGTCCCGGCGTGTCGATCAGGTTGAAGGTATACGTATTGCCATCCTTCGACTTGAATTTCATCGTCACCGGATGCGCCTTGATCGTAATACCGCGCTCGCGCTCGAGATCCATCGAATCGAGTAGCTGCTCCTTCATCTTGCGCTGCTCCACCGTCCGGGTCAGCTCCAACATGCGGTCAGCCAGCGTCGACTTTCCATGGTCGATGTGGGCGATAATCGAAAAGTTCCGTACTAAAGAGAGATCGTTCATAGTGCCTTGCAATTGGTTCAGGGCAGTCCTACCCCCAAAAAACGAGCGCACAAGCTACCCGAGCCTTCCCCAAAGGTCAAGCACCCGCAAACGGGACAAGGGAGTGGCCGAATACAGACCTATCGCCCGTCAAAATAGGCATGGGGCACTATTCCTCCAAAGTGGGCATTTTAATTTACAGTCTACCCAACATCGCTCAACTCATTAACCCCATATGCGACATCACACGTGCGTGCAATAATGATCCGATGCACTTTTCCGCAGACCGGAAACAGCCGACTCCATATCGTCCTGCTTAAAAAGATACGAGCCCGCCACAAAAAGATTGGCTCCAGCCGCCGCCGCCGGAACCACCGTCCGATCGTCGATTCCCCCATCGATGGCAATATCCACCCACTCCGCCA
>DAOVNC010000030.1 GCA_030630445.1 Kiritimatiellales bacterium
GACGGGTGATCTCGGCGATGCCGCGCGTCATGAGCGCGGCTTTGGAGTTGTCGCCAAAGCCCATGCCGTCGCCCATGCCCGCCGCTACGGCAATCACGTTCTTGAGCGCGCCGCCGAGCTCGACGCCGACCACGTCGTCGAGGGTGTAGACGCGGAAGGTATCATTCACAAAAAAGTGCTGGATTTGTTCGGCGATTCCGTGGTCGTCCGCCGCAAGAGCAACCGCGCAGGGAATGCCGCGCGCAACCTCTTCGGCGTGACTGGGACCGGAGAGCACGGCAATCGGTCGTTCAAGAATACGCTCGGCGACCTCGCTCATGCGCTCATGAGTTTGTTCGTCTAGACCTTTGGTTGCGCTCACCACCAACGCGTTCGAGGGAATGAAGGGTTTAAAGCTTTCGACAACGGGCTTGTAGAAGCGCGACGGCACCACCAACACCACCAGATCGGCCTCCTTTACGGCAGTCTCGCGGTCGTCCGTCCACCGGATGCCGACGGGAACCGGCACTCCGGGAAGATAGGTTTCATTCTCGCCGGCCGCACGTATCCGTTCCAGATATTCCGGAAAGGGGCCCCAAACCGTGACATCGTGCCCGTTGCGCTCCAGCACCATGGCCAGTGCTGTGCCCCAACCGCCATCTCCGACTACTGTTGCCTTCATACCTTCGCCTCTTTCTTTTTGCCAAACCGGCTTTCGGTTCCGTTGAGCAAGCGCTTGATATTGGCGCGATGCAACCAGACCACCAGCATGGCCAAGATCGTCAGGGCAATATTCACGGCCATCCCCTCGTCCTGAATCCAAACGGAAATCGCCACGGCGACGGCCGCGATGATGGAGGAGAGCGAAACATAGCGAGACGCTACCATGCAAACCACCCAGCAGATAGACCCAACCCCCACCGCCAATGGAGCAACGCCGAGCAGCATGCCCGCACTGGTGGCGACACCTTTCCCTCCCTTGAATTTGAGATAGACCGGAAAGCTGTGCCCAATGATGGCCGCAAAGCCGAACAATACGCCGTATTCAGGATCGAGCGTTGCCAGCTTGGGAAAAACAAAGGCGGGAACAAAGCCTTTGAGTGCGTCGAGAATGAGGGTGAAGATCCCCCACCCTTTCCCGACGCATCGAAAAACGTTGGTTGCGCCAATATTGCCGCTGCCCTGCTGCCGGATATCGATCCCGCGCGACTTGGCCACCAGCAGGCCAAACGGCAAGGCTCCAAATAAATATGCGATGATGGTTAATACTGCGATTGTCATACGGTCCATATCCCCTACCGACCAAAAAGAAATTTGCCTAGATCCTTCAACTCATCCTTGAGCGCCTCATTTTCCCCAATCTCTTCAACCTGTTCGCCCAGAATATCGATCAGGACATCGGAGCTGAGCGAGGAAGGCGCATTTGTATCGGAAGATCCGCCGTCTGCCAAATCCTTCAGCACCTTCTTTACCGTTTCACTTTCGCCGATTTCATCGACATGCGCACCGAGCACCTCGACGGCGGCATCGGTCAAATCTTCCGGCGATTCCTCAATCCCTGCCTCTTTGGCAATGACGCCTTTCAGGAAAGAGTCCAACACGCTTTGCGCGTTGCCGCCTATGGCGCCACGCAAAGCCTGCTGAATATCCACCGTTGGCTCCTGTAGCGACCCTTCGATCGGAACGGAAAAGCGCAGCGACCCAATCGAACCCATTCCGCCCAATCGGTTAGCCAGCTTGTCCTCGAAAACAATATCCTCAAGGTTCAGCGCAATCGAAGAATCCCGAAACCAGCCTTCGCGGCAATACAGGCGGGGATCCAGCCCAAACGGTGAGAAGCGGATACCCAGCTTGTCGGAGGCTTTCTCTAAAATGCGCGGATCGATTTCGAGCACCTTTCCGGAAAGGTCGAACGAAGGGGTCTGCGGATCGATGACCGGAGCCAACCGAAGTTGTAGGTCGGTGACAAAGCGGGTGCGTTTGCTGCCCAACGAACCGATCACCGAAACATCGCCCCATGGAGTGGAGGGATCTTTCTGCGTCGATAGGTTGCTGCCGATCACATTCAGATCGAGGACAATGTCGAGCTGATCCAGCTTGAAATCCAAATAGCGCACTTTGGCATTGCACTGCAATGCCTCGACCAACACTTCCGGCAGTGCCGCTGGCGTCGTAGAAGGCGCTTCCACATCCGGTTTTCCAGGCGGCGGTTTTCCACCATCCGGGACAGGCTGCCCTTCAACAGGAGGACGGGGCGGTTGCGGCATGCCTTCCTGAACCCGGTTGATATTGATCTCGCCGTCTTTGTTGCGGATCACGTTGACGAGCGCGTTTTCAATTTCGATGTTCTTCACGCGGATCAGTTTTTGCTTCAGTAGCGACAGAATATCCACCTCTACATTAATGCGGTCGATGGAGGCCATGTTTTCCAAAAGAAACCCCTCGGGGTTTTTAACCGCCACGTCCTTGAGGTAGAGAATGCCGTTCGGCAGATTGATCGACAACCGACCGACCGTTGCCGCAATTCCGGTTTCCGCCTCAAGTCGCGGCAACACGACCTCTCGCATGGTCTTGGTCAGTCCGTATTGGAGAAATAGATGCAGGCCGATCAAAATCACCAGCCCTAACGTCAATATTGCTGTTAATACTTTGAGTGTTGTTTTCATCTATTCCTCGCACGTGTCAACAGCATACAGAAGCCTCGCTATTAATCCATCAAATGAATCAACCTAGTGCCGCGTCCAACAACACCTTTCCCATTGGAGTGTCTTGCGCCTTCACGCCGACGACATCCCCAACCTTCGTCACAAAACCGCGATCCATCAACTTCTTCACATGCCGATACAGCGATTGCGGAGAAATCTGGGTTTTTTGCGACAACGCCATCTCTTGCATTTCATCCTTGGCCAAAACCCGGACAATGTCGATCCGCCGGGGATGGGTAAAAGCCGTTGTAAAGCGTATGACCTGACTATATGAGATCGCGCTTGCATGACATTCGTGCAGTGCCTCCAAAAGCTCGGCAGCATATTCCACCTCTGCATTTGCTTCCGCAGAATAGAACACATGGAGATTGCGTCGCTCCGCCTTGATGAGCCCCCGAGAATTCAACGCGCGCAAATGCACACTGGCGCTAGGATCGCTCAATCCCACGCTTTGCGCCAACCGACCCATGCTCATCTCTCCTTCCTGCATCAGCCGCCAAAGCAACTTCAACCGGTTCTCGTTCGAAAGTACCCGACATGTTCTCCATAGCGTTGGGCGAAGCTTGTTCACAGCGACCTCCTATTTCATACTTCATTAAGTATGAAACAGGAATATTCTATAGATTTCAACGTTTTATCTAAATCATACTTAATGAAGTATGATATGAACAAGGCGGTTGACTTGAACTGTTTTTAGAAAATCAACAATCCCGAAGCCCGCCATTGCCTAGAGTAAAAACTATCCGTATGGTTCTACACATGGGTTTATTCAGGGAAAAATTCACCATCGTCGTCGTCTGCAAAGCGAACATAACGCGCAGTGCCTACCTACACGGCTACATGGACAACTACCTTAAAGAGCACATGCCCTATGCGTGCAAGAAAGTCCGCATCCTCTCGGCGGGCGTAAAGGCCCGTAGCGGCGGATCGGCCAGTCAGGTGGTGAAGCATGTGGCCAAGCTCAACGGTTTCAGCCTCCGGAACCACCACTCAGACCCATTGACCCGAAAGTTCGTAAAACAGGCCGATGTGATCCTTGTGATGGAACAGTACCAGAAAGAGGCCATCCTCGAGCGGTTTCCAAAAGCCGCGGGCAAAACCTTCCGCATGATGGAATATCTGTGGAACGGGGATCCGGAGGAGATCCGCGACATCCCCGACCCCACCGGCCAAAACCTTGTCGACTACGAGGAATTCATCGCAGCCGCCCACGCCGAGGTCGACCGCATCTTCCGCGAGCTCGGCCGCGAAGGCGTGATTTAGAGCATTGAACGATTGAGATGTCGTATTGATGTGACGGCGAGGACAAGGCTGGGCTCTTCGGAATACACAGGCATAGCCGTTCTATGTTGTGCATTGCGAAGAGATTCAGTCGAAGCCGCAGCAAGCAGCAATTCGGCAGATCAATCGTGAAATGCTCTAGCCTACCATGATCTTGCCTGCCGCTCTGCGATAGCCGGTCACGACAATATCACGGCCATCCTGCACCTCGACAATGGCGTATGAATTGTTCTCCGCACCGGAGCCTTCAACCAAGGCCTTCAACGTGTAGTAATGAATATCCTCGATATGGGAATAGGCTCCGGCGTGGTTGTGTCCCTGAAAGACCGCCAGAACCTTCCCGCTCTCCTCCAGAACCCGGCGAACCTCCTCCGCGTTCTTGATGGAGTGGTATTGGTCCGTAACGTTAAGCTGCTGGTGGACAAACGTAATCACCGGCTTGGATGTGGCCGCCAGATCCTTCTTCAGCCAGTCGAGTTCCCGGTCCGGAATATTGGTATCCATCCAATTAAAGTTTCCATGGTCATAGTCGGTTCCGTTGGAGGTGTAGTCTGCGTCGAGAACGATGAAATGCATTCCCTTCGAGTCGAATGAATAGTAGCTGGATTCATTTGCAATCCCCGTATTTTCGACATGATCGAGAAACTTCTCCTTCGACAGGCTATCCACATCGTGGTTTCCCAGCACGTGATAGCGAGGCCCTTTGAACTTCCCGAAGACGGCCTCGATACGCTTGAGGTATTCCAAGGTGCTCTCTTCGGAGGCCGGCTTCCCCTCATCCTTGAAATCACCCAGCTCGATCAGAAAATCAACCTTCTGGTCGTTCATCAACGCAACGCACTCGGCCATTTTGTCCATGGATTCTCCGTAGTGGCGCGTCCCCCGGGAAGGCGCAACGGCATAGTGCGCGTCCGTCACGATCCCGAACCGGAGCTTCGCCTTGCCCTCCATTCCATCGGCGCGGGCGAATGGCGCTCCGGCGGAAAGCCCGGCGACTACCAACCCCGAAGCTTTCAGGAATTCGCATCGCGTGAACACCCACTCGGCAGCGTGTGATTGTGCCTTCATATTTGCGTCTGCTGATTCCTTGTTTTTCATAGGCCGGATTTAAAATGTTCATCCCTTGAAGTCAAGCATGGCCATCCGGGTTCCCGTCAAACTGGGGTCGTCTCGGGCGGATCCTTTTACGAACGCGGCTTGAGCTGGGGGAAGAGGATGACGTCGCGGATGGCGTCGGAGCCGGTGAGCAACATGAGCAGGCGGTCGATGCCGATGCCCATTCCGCCGGTGGGCGGCATGCCGTATTCGAGGGCGGAGAGGAAGTCCTCGTCGATTTTCGATCCGTCGCCTGCGGCCTGCTCCTCGAAGCGCTTGCGCTGTTCGAGCGGGTTGTTTAGCTCGCTGTAGGCGGGAGCGATTTCCTTGCCGCCGATGATGAGTTCGAAGACGTCGACAAGCTCGGGATTGTCGGCGCAGTGGTTGGCGAGCGGAACGAGCTCCTTGGGAAGCCGGGTAATGAAGGTGGGCTGAATGAGGGTGCCTTCGATGGTTTTGTCATAGATTTCGTGGGTGATTTGCTTGAAGTCCATGCCTTCTTCGATATGCACTTCGAGTTTCTCGGCCTTGGCCTTGGCTTCGTCGAGGGATTTCCCGAACCAGTCGTCGCCGAGGTGTTCCTTGACGAGGTCGTGGTAGGGCACTTCGCGCCACGGCGTTTTGAGATCGACGGTGTTGCCCATCCACTCAAATTCCATTTTCCCGAAAATGGTCTCGGCCAGATGCACGACCATGCTTTGGATCAGTTCCTGCATGGTGCGCATGTCGCCGTAGGCCTGGTAGATTTCGAGCGCGGTGAATTCGGGGTTGTGCGTGCGGTCGAGCCCTTCGTTGCGGAAGTTGCGGTTCATTTCGTAGACGCGGTCCATGCCGCCAACGATGAGGCGTTTCAGATAAAGTTCGGGGGCGATGCGCATGAAGACGTCAACGTTGAGCGCATTGTAGTGCGCCTTGAACGGCTTGGCGGCAGCTCCGCCGGGAATCTGCTGGAGCATCGGGGTTTCAACTTCGTAGTAGCCGCGGTTGTCGAGGAAGTTGCGGATTTCACGCATGACTTGCGTGCGCTTTTTGAAGACGTCCATCACTTCCGGATTGGAGATAAGGTCGAGCGAGCGCTGGCGGTAGCGGGTTTCGACATCGGTGAGGCCGTGGAATTTTTCGGGCAGCGGAAGCAGCGCCTTGGAGAGCAGCGTCCAACTGGCGACGCGCACGGTGTTCTCTTCGGTCTTGGTGATGAAGAGTTCGCCCTCTACCCCGATAATGTCGCCGAGGTCGAGCAGCTTGAAGGCCTCAAAGTTTTCTTCGCCCAAAAGATCCTTTTTTACCATGAGCTGGAATTTGGCGGACCCGTCGGAAATATGGGCAAAGGCCATCTTGCCCATCTTGCGAAGCGCCACAATCCGACCGCATGCCTTGACCTGCCTGTCCATCTCAAAGTCAGCATGCAGTTCATCGAGCCGCGCGGTGCGCTCGAATGCTTTTCCAAAGGCTGGGAAACCAGCCTCTTCAAGCTGGTTCATATTTTCGATGCGCTGTTGGCGGTACTCGTTTCCTGAAAGTTCTTCGCTCATGGTTTCTCCTTAAAATTGGCCGCACAGATTAAGGAGTGGACGTTTCCAAGTCAATCGGCATCCCCTTGAATGGAAATAGTAAAAAAAAAAAGCCCCGCGAGGGGGCTTAAGGAGAAACAAGGCATTGGCTAAAAGGATGAAGGGGTATTCAGCAAGGGGTCGCTAATCGCAACATTCCCCGCCGATCCATCCTTCGCCAATGCAAATACAACGTTGTCGGACGAGTCCGGCGCAATGGTGACAATCTTGGTTTGGTAGCCTTCGTATTGAAGCTCGAACGTGCGCTCGTAGCGTACGCGCTGCTTGAGCGGGGTGGTCCCGATCAGTTCCGCCCCACCCGGCCGGTAGACCTTGGCTCCGGTGGGTTCGCTCTCGATCAGCACGGTTTTCTCGATCCCGCCAGTGGATTGCACGAGCGGCACGGTGACTTTATGGCTGGAGTCGGCTGAAAGCGTAAAGGGTTTGATGGAGTAGCCCGGCTTGTGCATTTCAAGGGCGGTGTCGTTTTCCACCAAAATCTCGACCGGAGTTGTGCCGATCCGTTCCACCCCGCCGGAACGATACAGCTCGGCATTGGCCGGGGAGCTTTGCACGATGATGTAGGGTTTTGGCTCAAGTTCTACCCTGATCTGCCTCGGCGAGTCCGGAGCAATGGTGATTTTTCGGGTGTAGTAGCGATCGACGGAAATCTCCAGATCCATGTCTTCCTTCACAAGACGTCGATAGGGCGTTTTTCCCAGCACTACACCCCGGTGCATTACAATGGCGTCTTCAGGATCACTGTAGACAATGACAATCGGCTCACGTTCCATCTCTAGAACAAAGGGGCTTTCGGTCTCGGGACCGATCGTGGCCTGCTGGGAATAGTATCCCGCCTTGCGCAACTCGACCATGTAGTCTTCCTTCTCGGCAGGAATGGCCATCGGTGTTGTGCCGAGTTTTTGGCCATCTTTATCGAACACATCCACACCCTTTGGTTTGCTCGAAAGGATGAGCGATGGTTCGCGAACCAGTTCGACAACCACATTGCCTTCCGGATCCTCCGGAATGACAATCGTCTGCGACGTATAGCCAAGGGAGCGAACCTCGAATTTGCGGTGTGGCTTATCGTAGTCGATCCGGTACGGGGTTTCCCCCATCTTTTCCTTCATGCCGTCCACATACAGTTCCGCACCATTCGGGCGGCTGAGCAGCAAAACCTTCGTGCGTCGTTGCAACTCCACATCGATGTTTTTCGGGTCGATGGTCGATAAAACGACGGTTTTGGAAAAATAGCCATCCTTGCGCACAACCACTTCCTTTGAATTCGCATACAAATTGATTTTTACGGGCGTCGTACCAATCCGCTTACTACTGTTGCTATAGTATACATTGGCGTTCGACGGTACGCTTGATACCGTGACCGGTGCGCAGCCCGTCAATGAAAACATCGTCGCCAAGCCTAGGGCCGCCATGGTCTTGAGCAAAACATTCCTCTTCATTTTCTTTCCTCTTGGTTTATCCGTCTAAAGCACAAAAACAACAGGAAGAACTAAGCAACATCCGTTCCAACTATTGGAAATAAGGGTAGCTCCCAATTGAACCCATCGCCGTCCTCTTCCAACGAATACCTATTGACGCTCACCGGGAAATCACCTTAACTCCGCGCCATGGAACCCGATAAGGCATGATACCCTTGTAGGCGCGATGCCCCGTCCGTCCCGTGGCGCGGCGGAACAACGGGCTGGATCGTTTTACCCCATACCCAACCCATGAACACAAATACCATTCATTTCGACAATGCCAGCGAAGCCCGGGAAATCGGGGCTTCGCTCGAAACCCTACTTCCGCGCATGGAGCACGACCACGGGTTGCGCTTGGTGATCCGCGATCTCACCGTGGCCATTGAAGGTCCGGAGGAATCCACCCGGAAGATGGCTGGATTCATCGAGAATCTGCGCGACGCGCGCAATCGAGCCCCCTTTGACGACCTCTCCATTGGCTATGCCTACGAAGCCTTCAGCCAAGGCGATGAACAGGTTTTTGAAAAGCTGGCCAGCATCCGGGTGGATGTCAGCCCGCGGAAAGCGGCGATTTTCCCAAAAACACTCGGACAACGCATCTACCTCGACGCCATCGAAAACAATGCCATCACGTTCGGGATTGGCCCGGCCGGCACCGGAAAAACCTATCTCGCCATGGCCATGGCCGTCTCGGCCCTGCTCAAGGACGACGTTAGCCGCATCATCCTGACGCGCCCCGCGATTGAGGCCGGCGAAAACCTGGGGTTTCTTCCGGGCGACTTCCAGCAAAAGGTCGCCCCCTACCTGCGGCCACTCTACGACGCCCTCCACGACATGATGCCCGCCGAGATGATCGAAAGCCATATCGAGCGCGGCGTGATCGAGGTCGCCCCCCTCGCCTACATGCGCGGGCGCACCCTCAACCACGCCTTTGTGGTTCTCGACGAGGCCCAGAACACTACCCCGCAGCAAATGCTGATGTTCCTCACCCGGCTCGGCTTCGACTCCAAGTGCGCCATTACCGGCGACCTGACGCAGATCGACCTGCCCAGCCACAAATCATCCGGTCTGCTCGAAGCCCGCTCGATTCTCGCGGATATCCATGGATTGGAATTTGTTGAACTCACCGAGCGCGATGTGGTGCGCCACCCCCTCGTGCAGAAAGTGATTGAAGCCTACCAGGAAAAACGGTCATCCTAGCTGTTTCAGCAACCGGAGCGCATTGTGAAACCAAAATTCTTCAAGAAAAAACAAAAAGGCATCGCCGAGCGTAAAACCGAGGTCACACGGAAAAACGAGGTTCCATACAAAACCGTTGCGCTCGGCATACTACTCTGGCTATTCACAACCTGGCTCTTTTTCTACAGCGGCATTGTCCGGCATATCGATATCGCCGAAGGACAACACGTACCCTCCACCATCACGGCCGAGGTTGATTTCGAATGCGAAGACCTGAGCGCTACGGCACTCAAGAGCGACGAAGCAGGCAATGCGGTACTACCCGTATTCTCCATCGACCCCATCCCGGCACAGAAGGCAACCAAAGTGGTTGGCGAACTATTCAACCGCCTGCAGCTGCTCACCACCGCCCCGAGCAATGAGTATCAACGAATTGAAAACTCCATGGGCGACCTGCTGATTGGAATAGGATCCCCGGTCACAGCCAAGGAGCTGGCTTCCCTCTTCCCGAGCAACCAGATTGTCTCGGCCAGAACCTCGCTCGCCACCAACATCGTCAAGGTCATGTCGGCCGGCATCCTCTCGGATGAATCGCGACGAACCCGCTTCCTCGATGCCCCCGACCGCCAACTTACCATCATCGACCCCGAAGGCACCCCCACCAAAACCGTCTCCCAGCAGGACATCCACTCGACCCGCGGGGCCATCCAGGCGATTACCGTGCAGATATCCGGCAAGGAACAGCGGGAACTAGCGGAGCGGCTGCTCGGCTCGCTCGTGAAGGAAAACATGGCCTACGACGAGACCGCCACCGAAATCCTGCGCAAGCAGGCCGCGGAGGCCGTCGAGCCCGTGCTCAAGGAATATTTCAAGGATAGCGCGTTGGCTCGGGCGGGAGAACCGGTAACCCAGCAAATCCTGCTGCTGCTCAAATCCCACGAACAAAAACGCCAAGAAGAACAGGAAGTCTTCGAACAGATTCTGGAGATTGTCGGGAATGGCATCCTGTTGCTTGCCGGCCTGATCGCCACGGCCGTTATCCTGCGCGTTATCGCGCCCAGGATGGTTCGGCGACCAGATCAGATTCTGTTGCTGGTCATCCTCTCCCTGTTCACCCTTGGGTTGGCCCGCTTGTTGATTTATCTATCCGTTCAATATCCTCTCCTGATACCGCCCGCGTTGCTGACCTACCTCGTGCCCCATGCGCTGGCGATCCTGCTTGCCGGCATCCTGCTGGGCGGCAGTGCCGCCATCTGCCTTGGCCTATGGACCAGCTTTGCCACTGCCGTGCTTTTCGACCAATCCTTCAATGTCTTCGCCCTCGGCCTACTCATCACCATCACGGCAACCAGCACGGCGCGCAATGTGCATCGTCGTTCCAGCCTCTTCCAGGCCGGCCTCTGGGTCTGCGCCGTCAAGGTCCTGTTCGTGCTGGTCGCCGCCATCCTCAACCGGCCCATCCTCCCGGTGCTCGCCGGGCAGGTCGTGGCCGCCATTCTTTCCGGCATGCTCTCAACCGTGTTTGCCCTGCTACTGATCCCCCTATTTGAAAAACTATTCAAGATCACCACCGACATCACCCTGCTCGAGCTCTCCGACATGGGCCATCCCCTGCTCCAGAAAATGGCGATCCAGGCCCCGGGCACCTACCACCACTCGCTCATGGTGGCCACCCTCTCGCAAAACGCCGCCGAAGCCATCGGTGCAAATCCGCTGCTCGTCCGCGTCTGCGCCTACTACCACGACATCGGAAAAATGGCCAAGCCCGAGTTCTTCACCGAAAACATCCAGCACAAGGAAAACCCGCACGACGAACTCTCGCCCCACATGAGCGCGCTGGTCATTTCCTCGCACGTCAAGGAGGGGCTGACGCTCGCCAAGCGCCACAAGCTGCCACAACCCGTCATGGATGCCATCGAGCAACATCACGGCAACGGGCTGATCTCCTATTTCTACCACAAAGCCAAAAGCATGCAGGGCGACGGAAAAACCACGATGGCCGATATCATCAACGACTCCGACTTCCGCTACGGCGGCGCCCCCGCCGTCAGTCCCGAAATGGCGATCCTCTCCCTGGCCGATGCCTCCGAGGCGGCCTCGCGCTCCATCGAGAAGCCCAGCCCGCAAAAAATATCCAACATGATGGACGATATCTTCACCGCCAAGATCCGCGACGGCCAGATGGACTACGCCAACCTCACGATGGCCGAGATCAATATCGTGAAACAGTCCTTCATCTTTTCGCTTTCCAACATGCTGCACGGCCGCATCCCCTACCCCAAGGATCATGAAAACAACGCTACTCAACCAACAGAAAAACCATCCGATCCATCGGCAAAATCTCCAAAAGCTGACTGATTGGCTTGGCCGGAAACTCGAGATCAAGACCGCGCCCGCTACATGGAGCGAAGTCTCCATCGTGCTGGTCGACGACGAAGGCATCACCCAGACCAACCGCGAATACTTTGGCAAGAACCGCCCCACCGACGTCATCAGTTTCCGCTACGACCCCATCCCCGGCGAAAATGCAGGATGGAGCGGCGACCTCGTCATCAACGTCGACCGCGCCGTGCAGGAAGGTACCGCTCGCGGCAAGCTCGACTACGAGCTCGCCCTCTACATCGCCCATGGTTTCGACCACCTTTCCGGGGCCGAAGATGATACCCCTGAAAAGCAAAGGGCAATGCGCGCCACCGAAACAGCATGGCTCCGCAAGGCCAGCGCCGAGGGTCTGCCGGCCCCGTTGCTAAGCCAACCCACCGAAACATAAAGGGGCCGAGCCATGAAACAGACTTCCATATTTTCACGAGGCCTTGCACTGATCACGCTGGCATTGGCCCTCAATGTATTTGCAGAGCCACGCTCTTCCGGGCTATGGGGCGATCATGGCGAAAAATGGATTCCCCAAAGCCGGCTTCCGGATTTTTCCTTTGCGGGCTACCACTTCGGGGAGGATCCGCTTCCCCGTCTGGCCGTGGCGGCCAATGCCCGGGATTTCGGCGCCCGGGGCGATGGGAAACACGACGACACGCAAGCGTTCATCCGCGCCATCGAAGAAACCGAATCCGGAGCCGTTCTGATTCCCGCTGGACGCTATGTGATCTCCGACATCCTTTGGATCAAGAAACCCAACCTGGTGCTACGGGGCGCAGGCATGGATAAAACCACCCTCGTCTTTCCCAAGTCGCTCGATGATGTCCGCCCCAATCCCGGACAGACCACGTCCGGCCGCCCCACTTCCAACTATTCATGGTCGGGCGGGTTTTTGTGGGCAAAGGGCAATTATGGAATGCAATCCATCAGCCCCATCACCTCCGAAAGTAAGCGGGGCGAAAAAGACCTAGCGCTGGAAAAATCCAGCGATCTCGAGGTCGGCCAGCGCGTGGTGGTTGAGATCAGCGATACCAACGAAAAAACACTTTTCAACCACCTCTACTCCGGCGATCCCGGCGACACCGAGAAGGTCGTCAAACCCATCCGTATTCGTTTTGTCAGCCGAGTCGCCGCCATGGACGGAAAGCGGATTAAGCTGGAACGGCCCCTGCGCTTCGACATCAAAAAAGAGTGGAAACCCCGGTTGCTGCGTTTCGCCCCGACCGTTAGCGAAGTCGGCATTGAAGATCTGGCATTTGAATTCCCCAATACGCCCTATAAAGGCCATTTCACCGAAACGGGTTGCAATGCCATTGCCTTCAACTCGGTCTCCGACTGCTGGGTGCGCAATGTACGTATTGCCAACTGCGACAGCGGCATCTACCTCTCCGGCATGTTCTGTACCGCCGACCGCATTCTGATTGAATCGCAACGAAAACCGAACGGCGGAACCACCGGCCACCACGGGGTGTCGTTCGGCACGGACTGCATGCTTCAAAACTTTGACTTTAAAACCCACTTTATCCACGACATTACACTGAGCTATCTCAATGCCGGCAACGTTTCCAAAAACGGCAGAGGCATAAACCTCTCGCTCGACCACCATAAAAAGGCCAATCACGAAAACCTCTTCTGCAACCTCGATGCAGGAGAAGGAACGGACCTATGGCGCTGCGGCGGTGGTGCGGCGCTGGGAAAACACTGCGGGGCGCGCGGCACCTTCTGGCGTATCCGCTCCGAGCAGAATCAAAAATGGCCGCGCACGGCGTTTGGCCCCGACTCCATGAACCTCATCGGCCTCCAAACCTCGGAGCCTAGCCAAACGGATCTGAACGGAAAATGGTTCGAAGCCATCCCGCCGGATCAGCTTCATCCCGCCGATCTCCATGCCGCCCAGCTCGACAGGCGATTGCGGAAAAACTAGAGCATTTCAACCGCTCAATGCCCTAACCGTGAATACTGCGTCTATTCTCCGAAAGAGGCGTCTTTCCGCGGCAAGGATCGGGCAGGGCATTTTCAAGGCGGTCCCTGACTCGAACTCGGCCATGCGGCCACATTGAGTTTACCCATCAGCATTTATACTTTCCCCGCAAGTGGCATGATAGATGCTCAAAAACAACCCAATTATTGAAAGTTGGACAGATCCAGTCAGTACGGAGATAAAAATCGATGAATACAAAAATAAAGCCGATCATGTCATGGGGAATTTGGGCCATTGGCCTATCCCTCGTTATGGGTTTCGTGACCCGCAACTTTATTCTGGCCGGATTCCGCGCGGATGAAACCGGAATGAGCTATGTGATTGCCGCATTGTTTGTCTTTGGTCTGGCGGCCTCGTTCCGCGCGGCCATGCAGTTGCACTCCGAATGGGACATGCTCGACCGCGTAGTGAAAACCAAGCAGGTTCCGCCAACCAATGGAAAGTCCGGCCTCTCCGACATCTTCAACAAGCTCTCCGACTACAAGCGCCAAGGACAGATCGTCGACATCCACACCGCCATCGACACCTATCACGCCGGGCACAATTCCCGAGTGCGCTCCATTTCCATCATGGCTGCGCTGCTCATCTCGATGGGTCTTCTCGGAACCATCATCGGCCTGATCATGGCCATCTCCGGCCTCGGTGGAATGGTCGAGAACATCGGTCTTTCGCGGACCACCATGATGGAAGCCCTGAAGGCTACGGTGGCCGGCATGGGCACTGCATTCTACACCACCTTCTTCGGCGCACTCGGCGGCTTGATTCTCCGGGCGGTGGCCGTATCGCAGCTCAACTCGCTCTCCGAACTCTGCGCCGCGGCAACGGAATACGCCGACACCAACCTTACCGCCAAGTTGGAAAGCAAGGAAGAGGAACTCAACCAGCAGATCTCGAAAGTGATTATGAGCTTCGAGAAGATGCAGCAGCAAGTCGACTCGATCACCTCCCGCGTCGCAGCCTCCTTCGAAACCACCATGAAGAGCTTCGGCCACGCGTTGGAAGAGGCTGGTGCACACGCCATGACCGCTACGAAAGAGTGCATCGGCGGCATGACCGAGCAGGTGAACGTGTTTGGCAACGAACTTGGCAACTCCTTCGACACCTTCAACGAATCGATCGTTAAATCCGACGAGGAGTTGCAGAAAACCTTTGGCGGTCTGAACGAAACCATCGAGAAATCCGGAGAAGGCGTAGCCGAATCCTTCGAAGGGCTCAACGCATCCGTCCAGCAGGCCGGAGAAACCGTTGCCGGATCACTCGCCGACTTCAAACTCTCTGTCGACGGCACCAGCATCGAGCTCAACGAAGCCGTTGGCGAACTGCACTCCGCCATCAGCCAGGCCACCGGGGAAATGATCACCATGGCCCAGGCCAAACTCGATACGGAAGCCACGGAAATCGCCGGCCAGCTTTCGCTGGCAGCCCACTCAATCCAACACTTCGTTGGGCAAAAGACCACCAACGCAACCCAGCAGAAGGTAGCGTAATGAGCGCGGTATCCCGTCGAGAAAACCTTTCCGGCTCCGAAGGGATCTACGAGTCCTTCTCGGACATGGTGCTCTGCACAGTGATCGTGCTGATCACCCTCGTGGTGGTCCTCGC